>JASLEN010000255.1 GCA_030151105.1 Dysgonomonas sp. | reverse complement strand
AATCGGAAATACAATAAACATTCCTCTAGCATTATCGGACACAGGAAATACTATGGCTAGTGTGATTGCCAATCAATTTGGCGAGGCAGATGGTTTGAAGTTGAGTTCGTTGATGGCTATAGGATTATTGCTATTCATCATCACTGCTCTCATCAATTTTGTGGCAAAGTATATCATTAAAATATTGAACAAATGAAGTTAGGATATTTTTCAAGTTCGCAGTATAGACTTGGCAAAAGTAGAGTATTCTTCTTCGGAGTATGTCTATTATCATTCATCACCACTATTCCTCTCATTCTCATTCTGTGGGAACTGATTAAAAAGGGTTACAAACAATTCAATCTTGATTTGTTTACCAAAGTAGCACCGACATCGCTAGAGGCACTTTTAGCAAGGATGAACGATCAGCCTATACCTGGAGGTATATTGAACGGAATAACAGGGATGATACTTATCTTAGCAATGTCTATTGTGATAGCTATTCCCATAGGAGTGCTGGCGGGTGTGTATCTTGCCGAAAAGAAAGAGGCTTTTCTTGCAAAAGTAGTACGTACATTGAGTGATATTCTACAAGGGATTCCCTCAATTGTGGTGGGAGTTGTGGTCTATCTTTGGGTAGTGCGCCCCATGTATGGCTACTCCGCTTTTGCTGGTAGTGTGGCATTGGCTATAATGATGTTGCCGATGATAATCCGATCTACGGAAGAAAGTTTGAAGATGTTGCCTACATCACTCAAAGAAGCAGGTTTGGCTCTTGGATGTTCGTATTCATCGGTAGTTATACGAATCTTGATACCATCTGCATTTAGCGGATTGTTCACAGGATCGCTACTTGCAGTATCTCGTGTAATGGGAGAAACAGCTCCTTTGATGGTTACAGCATTGGGTGCAACAACCGTGAACTGGGCTATCACAGAGCCCACTAGTGCTATTTCTCTTCTTATTTGGGAATTTTATAACGACCCCAACTTAGCAAACCTAGTTTGGTCGTCATCACTACTTCTACTACTTATGGTTTTAGGTATGAATTTATTAGCTAAAAAGATTGCAAAAAAATGGAAAATACAATAATGAACAACGACTATATCCTTGAACTGAACAATGTTTCGGTTTCATATTCACCAGAGAAAAAAGCAGTTAAAGACGTAAATGTCATGCTGAAAGAAAAAACAGTAACTGCCATTATGGGTCCCTCGGGCTGTGGCAAGAGTACACTCTTGCGTGCTATCAATAGAATGCACGAACTGTATCCTGATATCAAAACAGAAGGCGAAATCCTATTGGGAGGACAAAATATCTTTGACATGAGCCCAATGCGAGTTCGTAGAATGGCTGGCATGGTTTTTCAAAGACCCAATCCCTTCCCTACAATGAGTATTTATGACAACGTACTTGCTGGATATACCCTAAATAACGTGAAATTGAGTAGAGCAGACAAAGACGAGATTGTAGAAACTAGCTTAAAGAGTGTTGCATTATGGGATGAAGTGAAAGATTCTATGAATAAAAAAGGTTCTTTCCTTTCAGGAGGACAGCAACAAAGACTCTGTATTGCAAGAGCCTTAGCCCTTAAACCTGAAGTATTACTTATGGATGAGCCAACTTCGGCACTCGACCCCATCTCAACCAATAGAGT
Organism: Dysgonomonas sp.; assembly: GCA_030151105.1. Classification (GTDB taxonomy): domain Bacteria; phylum Bacteroidota; class Bacteroidia; order Bacteroidales; family Dysgonomonadaceae; genus Dysgonomonas. Next base: position 2,478 of record JASLEN010000255.1, on the reverse strand, counting down.
AGAAGAACTGATTTTCGAATTGAAAGAACAATATACCATCGTTATAGTAACTCACAATATGTCTCAAGCGGCGAGACTATCGGACAATTCCATGTTTATGTATATGGGAGAATTGGTAGAATTTGGGACAACAAAACAAATGTTTACCAAGCCTAAACATAAGCGCACAGAGGATTACCTAACTGGAGTATTTAGTTAATGTTAGAAAAGCAATACGAATAAAACTAAAAGAAAATGACAACAAATATAAAGTCCAAACAATTAGAAATTCTTCTACACGAATTTGAACTAATTTCTAAAACAGCTTTAACTCAAATTCAAATAGTTAGCAAGATAATGCAAGACCACTCTCTTGCCGAATCTCTATACGACGAGGTGAAAGCAAATGAGATGATTATCGACCGATTGGAAATAAAAATCAGAGAAGAGGTCGTATTTACCATTTTCCAATTCAATCCTGTAGCCGCAGATTTGAGACAAATTATAGCATACTTGGAGCTTACGACCAACTTGGAGCGCGTAGGAGATATGCTGCTCAATGTTACTCAATATGTGAGAGAAACAGATATGTCTGCACCAGAACATAATGGCATCAGATCTAAAATGTCTAAAATGTTATCGTATGCACATGAAATGTTGCGTGATGCCATTCTTTCCTTCTCTAACTCAGACACTAAGGTTGCATATAGAGTTATAGAAAATGATAACAAAGTGGACAATCTTTTTCATGAAATAAAACTATCTTTACAAGAAATATATAGTAAAAGACAGCCTACAGCAAAAGACATTGAGGCTCTACTAAACATTGAATCTATTGCACATAATCTTGAACGTGTGGGAGATAGCGCCACCAACATTGCGGAAGCTGCAATCTACCTCACCGATGGAAAAGACATAAGACATGGAAACGAAGAATAACATACGAATCTTGGTGGTGGATGACGAGGAAGATATTCGTGAGATTTTGCAATTCAATCTCGAAAACGAAGATTTCATCGTTGATACCGCTAGTTCTGCTGAACAGGCTTTAGAAATATTAGCACCATCACACTCACTCATCCTACTTGATGTGATGATGGGAGGAATGTCAGGCTATAAAATGGCCGATCAGTTGAGAAAAGCAGAAAACAACACTCCTATCATCTTCCTAACAGCTAAAGGGACTGAAAACGATATGCTAACAGGTTTTTCGATTGGAGCAGACGATTATATTTCCAAGCCATTCTCCATCAAAGAAGTTATTGCAAGAGTAAAAAGTGTGATAAAAAGGAGTAAACTCAACAATTCTTCTAAAGAAAACTCTAATGAAGTCATTGTTAAAGAAACTCTAAGCGTGGATTTGGCTGCAAAAAAAGTGATGCTTGATAATGTAGAGTTAAACCTGACTAAAACAGAATTTAACATACTAGTCTTACTCTTAGGAAATGAAGGACGTGTATATTCGAGAGCCGAGATACTTGACAAAGCATGGAAGGATGAAGGCATTGTCCTCGAACGCACTGTAGATGTACACATTGCTCGACTTCGCAAGAAGATAGGCAAGTATGGTGATGCAATAATAAACAGAACAGGTCATGGCTACGTATTTGACCTCCCCTAAAAACATAGATTATGAGATTTAGTTTCAGAAAACGAATACTGGGCTCTTTTCTCCTCATATTCGTCTTATATACAGCTTGCATCATTTATTTTGAGCAAGAACAAGAAAAGAAGTTCCGTACTGAAGTGCTTCAAGAGAGACTTGACGGCTATAGTGAACTCGTACACAACTATATAAAACAAGAAAAGCTTAATAGAGACTCTATCTCGCAGATTGCACCCATAGTTGCATCTATGCCTCACGAGGTAAGAGTTACTATTATTGATAACGAAGGGAAGGTTTTGTATGACAAAGATGTCAAAAACTATACCTCACTCGAAAATCATTTAGATAGGATCGAGATTAGAGGTGCACTCTATCAAGACTTTGGGACAAACATTCGAACCTCTGCTTCTACTCACGAGGAATATTTATATTATGCTAAACACTTTCCTGACTATTTTGTGAGAGTGGCACTACCTTATGACGTGCATACAATCAGTCTATTACAAGCTGATAATTATTTCATATACACCACAATAGTTCTTTTTGGGTTGGTGCTACTATTGCTTTATTTTGCAGCTAGTCGTTTCAATCGCTCTATCGTCGATTTGAAAAATCTTACTCGTAAGGTGAAGAACCATGAAGCATTACCTAAAAACATGGAGTTTTCTGACGATGAATTGGGTGATATAAGCCAAGAACTAATTACAATTCTCGATCAAAAAGACAAGGGCAAACTTGCGATAGAAGCCGAACGTGAAAAATTAAGAAAACATTTTCAATATTCAGAAGAAGGTTTAGCCATTTTCGATGCCAACTTCAAGAAGATTTATGTCAATACACATTTCTTTCAATATGCCAATTTCTTAACAGAAGGTCCAACCCTGAATGTAGAT
>JASLEN010000082.1 GCA_030151105.1 Dysgonomonas sp. | reverse complement strand
CAATAAAATTTTATTAGCTGAACTGCGTCCTATACCAAAAATATACGTTAAGGCTATTTCACCTCTTTTATTTTGTGGTAAATCGACACCTACTATTCTTATTGCCATAATATGTTGTAGATTTTAATTTACAAAATTAGTGAATTTATCCTTGACGTTGTTTAAATCTAGGATTCTTTTTGTTGATTATATATAAGCGTCCTTTTCTTCTGACGATTTTGCAGTCAGCGCTACGCTTTTTTAATGATGCTCTTACTTTCATGTCTTTCTATTTTTTTACTTGTATCTAAATGAAATACGTCCTTTGGACAAGTCATATGGCGACATTTCTACTCTCACTCTATCTCCTGGGAGAATTCGGATGTAGTGCATTCGCATCTTCCCCGAAATGTGTGCTGTTATTTCGTGTCCGTTTTCCAACTCTACACGAAACATTGCATTCGAAAGTGCTTCTATGATTGTACCATCTTGTTCTATTGATGCTTGCTTAGCCATACTAAAATTTAAAATTAAATAAATCTATCTCCTAAAACTTCTTTGATATAATCGAAAGACGATAATATATCTGCTTTTCCCTGACGGATAGCTACGGTATGCTCGAAATGAGCCGATGGTTTACGATCCTTTGTGCGTACCGTCCATCCATCATTTTCAAATACTATGTTTTTGCTGCCCATGTTTATCATTGGTTCTATGGCAATACACATTCCCTTTTTCAAAAGAGGTCCTGTGCCTTTTCGCCCATAGTTCGGAACCTCTGGTGCTTCATGCATCTGACGTCCTATTCCATGACCTACAAGTTCACGCACAACAGAGTATCTTCTCTTTTCGCAATATTCTTGCACTGCATAACCTATATCGCCCACTCGGTTGCCTTCAACAGCTTTTCCGATGCCTTCGTAAAGAGATTCTTTAGTTGTTCTCAATAGAGCTTTCACTTCTTCCGAAACTTCACCTACACAAAATGTATAAGCTGAGTCTCCACAAAACCCGTTTAACTCTGTTCCACAATCTACAGAAATAATATCTCCTTCTTTCAGCTCCTCATCTGAAGGGACACCATGTACAACGTTTTCGTTCACTGAAACACAAAGCGCTCCTGGAAATTTCATTACTCCTGGTATGCCCGAGTCATATCCTAAGAATGATGGAATGGCTCCATGACTAATTATAAACTCCTTCGCTATTTTGTCTAGCTGTGCTGTTGTAACTCCTGGTTTGACATGCTTAGCAACCTCTCCTAGTGTTTTTCCCACTAGTAGATTAGCCTCGCGCATCAATTCGATTTCTTCGTCTGTCTTTAGAAATATCATTTTAAACTCTTTCTCTTAATATGCTGCAACTGAACTTTGACGTCCTTTGATTCTTCCAGATTTCAACAAACCATCATAGTGACGCATCAATAAGTGACTCTCAATTTGTTGTAGGGTATCTAGTACCACCCCAACAAGAATCAACAACGATGTTCCACCAAAGAATTGTGAAAACTCACGGCTAATTCCAAGCATGCTAGCAAATGCAGGCAAGATAGCCACAGTTGCTAAGAATAGCGAACCAGGAAGAGTAATGCGAGACATCACCGTATCGATGTAGTCAGCAGTATTCTTACCAGGTTTGATACCTGGAATAAATCCATTGTTTCGTTTTAGTTCGTCAGCCATCTGAACCGGATTTATGGTTACAGCTGTATAGAACCATGTAAATGCAATAATCATTAGTGCAAATACTAGGTTGTACCACACGCTTGTAGGATCCATAAATGCAGAAAAGAATCCAGTTTCAGTAGCAGAGAATCCTGCTAATGTAATTGGAACAAACATAATTGCTTGCGCAAAGATGATAGGCATCACATTTGCAGCATTCACTTTTAGAGGCAAATACTGGCGTGCACCACCATATTGTTTGTTACCTACAACACGTTTTGCGTATTGTACTGGTATTCTACGAGTACCTTGTACTAACAGGATTGCTCCTGCAATAATAAGTAACAAAAGTACGATTTCTGCAAGGAACATCACCAATCCACCTGCCTGACTTGCTAATCTTGAAGTAAACTCTCCAATTAGAGCATGAGGTAAACGAGCAATAATACCTACTAAGATAATGAAAGAAATTCCATTACCAATACCTTTATCAGTTATACGCTCTCCTAACCACAATACAAACATACTACCAGCCGCAAGGATAACAGTAGATTGTATCAAGAACATCCAATCAGTTCCACCTGGCACAGCATCACCAACAGCACCCACTAGGTAAGCAGGACCTTGGAATACTAAGATAGCCAGCGTTAGGTAACGCGTATATTGGTTCATTTTCGTACGACCACTTTCACCTTCACGTTGTAACTTTTGGAAGTAAGGTATTGCAATCCCCAACAACTGCATCACAATGGAAGCAGAGATATAAGGCATAATACCTAGTGCGAAAATAGACGCATTTGCAAATGCACCTCCTGAGAACATATCTAAGAGCCCTAAAAGACCACTAGAAGCTTTCGAAGAAAGCTCCTGTAGTCTCATTGGGTCTACACCTGGTAATACCACAAACGAACCAAAGCGATAGATCACTACAAAAAAGAAAGTAATGAAGAGCCTCTGACGGAGGTCTTCAATACTAAATATATTTTTTAGTGTTTTTACAAATCCCATCTTACTTTAGTTTTGTTACAGTTCCACCCGCAGCCACGATAGCTGCTTCAGCTGTTTTAGAAAATGCGTGTGCTTCTACTGTAAGTTTTGCAGTAATAGCTCCGTTTCCTAAAATTTTCACTTGTTCATTAGATGAAATAAATCCTGCGTCCATCAATGCTTGTGCATCGATTTTGTCTAGTTTTTTAGCATCTGCCAAACGTTGCAAAACATCTAGATTGATTGCTTTGTACTCAACACGGTTGATGTTGTTAAAGCCATACTTAGGAAGACGACGTTGGATAGGCATTTGACCTCCTTCAAAACCAATCTTCTTAGAATATCCTGATCTAGATTTAGCTCCTTTATGACCTCTACCTGCAGTCTTTCTAAGACCAGAACCCGAACCACGTCCGACTCTTTTCTCAGTTTTAGTTGCACCAGTAGCTGGTCTCAAATTTGATAAACTCATATCGTTTTTGTTATTTTCTTTAAAACTTTAATTAGTCAACAATAGCTACTAAGTGTTTCACTTTGTTGATCATCCCTCTGATAGCAGGAGTATCGTTGTGTTCAACGATTCTGTTCAGTTTCTTAAGTCCAAGAGCGTCAAGCGTTCTTTTTTGGTCTTCAGGTCTACCGATTCTGCTTCTAACTTGTTTAACTTTAATTGTTGCCATAATTCTCTCTTTTGCAAATTATCCTTTAAACACTTTTTCCATAGATATTCCTCTTGTTTGAGCAATAGTAAATGGATCTCTTAACTCGCTTAGAGCAAGAACTGTAGCCTTAACCAAGTTGTGAGGGTTTGATGCACCTTTTGATTTTGCAAGAACGTCAGTAATACCAACACTCTCCAATACGGCACGCATCGCACCTCCTGCTTTTACTCCAGTACCCTCAGCTGCAGGTTTGATAAAAACCCTTGATCCCGCAAAGCGAGACTCTTGCTCATGAGGAATAGTACCTTTATAAACAGGAACTCTAATTAAGTTTTTCTTAGCCGACTCAATTCCTTTAGCAATGGCTGTAGTTACTTCTCCAGCTTTACCTAATCCCCATCCAACTATTCCGTCTTCGTTTCCTACAACTACGATAGCTGCAAAACTAAACGTACGACCTCCTTTAGTTACTTTAGTAACGCGATTAATCGCTACAAGTCTGTCTTTTAGTTCAATGTCGTTGGTAGATTTCACTTTGTTATTTACTTCTGCCATTTCTATTAAAATTTAAGTCCTGCGTTACGGGCAGCATCTGCCAATTCTTTCACTCTTCCGTGATACAAGTAACCGTTACGATCGAATACTACGCTTGTAACGCCTGCTTCTTGTGCACTCTTAGCAACCAACTCTCCCACTTTTGCAGCAATTTCTT
>JASLEN010000436.1 GCA_030151105.1 Dysgonomonas sp. | reverse complement strand
GTGGACCAGGTGTGGGTAAGACAACACTAATAAATGAATTGTCTGATAGAAATTATAAGTGTGTACCAGAAGTGGGTCGTCAGATTATTCATGAAGTGCTTGCTGATGGTGGAGATGCTTTGCCATGGGCAAATGTGGAGGCGTATTCTCGAAAGATGTTAGAGTACTCTATTTTAGATTATGTTGAAAATAATGAAGTCTCTGAAAATCTGTTTTTTGATAGAGGTATTCCTGATACTCTGGGATATGAGGTTTTGATGAAGTTCGGCTACAATAAATTTTTAGAGGAAATATGTATGAAGATGCGTTACAACGGACGAATTTTTCTACTGCCTCCCTGGCGAGAAATTTATGAGAATGATGATGAGCGTAAGCAGAATTTTGAAGAAGCTCTAAGAACTTATGATGCAATGAAGCTTGTGTATGATAAGCTCGGATATCAGATTGTTGAAGTTCCTTTGATTAGTGTCGATAAAAGGGCTGATTTTATTTTAGATTATCTCAATCTGTGACATCCCACTTTTGGTTGATACAAAGTCTTTGATTATATTTAAACTTGCAAACTTTAAAAAATAGAAATTACAATTTAAAAAGATAGATATGAATTTGAAAAATTATGTGCTTGCAGTTCTTTGGGGCTTTTTGGTTATGTTTTCTTCATGTGCAGATAAAAAATATTACGATGTTTATGAAGGTGATACGATCATCAATGGTGGAAATGCAAATATGCAAACCCATTATGAAAAGATAGGAGCTAAAGAATGGGGATGGAATGCAAAAGCTGCTAGGTATGAGTTTATGTTAGAAGTAGATTACATAGACGAAGTTACAGTAGATGATGAAGTGGTATTAGTTTCTTTAGTCCTTAATGAAGATGGTCACCGAGTAATGAAAACTCTTCCATACGAGATTGAATATAAAGATGCTAATAATGGAGAGGTTTATACAAGAAGATTTTCTTATGACATAAGTGACTTTAGTCTAGCGCTGTATATCGAGGATAATGATATGAGCCAAGGGCATGTAATAACCAATGATTATGAGTATAAAATTGTAGTTATCAATAATCTTGATATATAAGTCATTGAAATATGAGATAAATAAGAAAGGCGATGAATCTTCTGATTTCATCGCCTTTTTTATAGTTGAATAAGTATTATATTACTTCTTAGTCTCTTCTTCTGTTGGAGCTAATGGAATAGAATATGCTGCTTTATCCTCTTCACTTTTTCCTTTTAGATAAGAAGGTAGATCCATACCAGCCATTCCGAACAAGTCATTTAATGGAGGAACTGATCCCATCAGGCCAGAAAGAAAGTTGGCTGTAGATGTTTTACCACCTTCTGCTGCTCCTTTTCCAGAATCCCAAACAGTAACTTTATCAATTTTAATATTCTTGATTGCTTCCACTTGTGTTTTCACTAACTCAGGAAGTTTCTCAATCAATAGCAATTGATATGCAGCTACAGGATCGCCCTTAGCAGCATTTACGACATCTTTGTAACCAGATGCTTGTTTTGTCAGTATCTCAAACAATCCACGAGCTTCGGCATCCATTTTCGCAAAGATTGCGTCTGCCTCTCCTTTTGCCTTCTCTCTTATTTTTTCAGCTTCGGCTTGCGCTTCAATAATTGCTTTTTGTTTTGCAATCTCAGCAGGTACAACCACGTTGGCATGTTGAGTAGCACGCTCTCTAGTTGCACGTGCATCCTCTGCTTTTTGCTCTGCAACGTAGGCTTCTTCTAGTGCCTTTGCTTGTTGAACCTTTTCAGCAGCAACAGCAACACGAGCAGCTTCGGCTTCTTTCTCGCGACGGAGGGCATCAGATCCTGCAATGTCTATCTTCGCAGTGTTTTCTCCTTGAATAGCAATAGCATTTGCTTCTGCTGTTTTTACACGAGTATCTCTTTGTGCTTCAGCCTTTCCGATAGATTCATCTCTGAATGCACCAGCAATACTAACTTCTCTATCTTTCTGAGTTACAGCTATTTTTACGTCTCTGTCCCTATTGGTTTCTGCAATAGTTACATCACGTTCTCTATCTGCGGCAGCCTTACCTGTTTCTCCTATTTTTTCTTGCTCAGCAACACTTACTTTAGCCTCATTGATCGCTTTTGCCGCTGCTTCTTTTCCTAATGCCTCTATATAGCCCGATTCATCGTTGATATCGGTAACATTGACGTTGATTAGTTTTAATCCTATCTTACGCAATTCAGTGTCAACATTGCTTGAAATATTATCCAAGAATTTATCACGATCTGAGTTGATTTCCTCAATCATCATAGTTGCGATAACTAGACGCAGCTGACCAAAAAGAATATCTTGAGCAAGGTCTTGAATTTGTGCAGTTGTAAGACCTAAAAGTCTTTCTGCTGCATTGTGCATATTTTCCTTCTCAGTTGATATTGCAATCGTAAAACGACAAGGCACATCTACACGAATGTTTTGTTTACTCAATGCACTCTTAAGATTTGCCTCAATCGAAATAGGCTTCAAATCTAGATAGGCATAATCTTGAATAACTGGCATAATGAATGATCCTCCTCCATGAATACACTTGGCTGAGGCTCCTCCAGTTCTTCCATAGACAACTAATATTTTGTCTGATGGACAGCGTTTGTATCGCGAAACCATTGCTGCAATGAATGCAAAAATAGCTACAGCGCCAACCACTACTAAAATAATTGGTTCACCGAACATAATTACTATAATTATTGATTAATATTTGATTTTATTATTTTTTGCTTAACGATTCTACGACTAGTAAATCTCCTTCAATACCTACTATTTTGATGAGTGCTCCATTTCTTAATGATTCTTCATTGTCAGTTATGGCATCTAACTCTCGTGTTGATCCATTTACACTGATAAATACTTTTCCTTTTCCACTACGTTTTGGTGGTATTGTTAAATATACATCACCCGTTTTTCCAACAGTTTTAGACAAATCGAAAGTATTATCTTCTGAAAGCTTCAAAAGAGATCTCATTATCAAAAAGAATGCTAGAATAAATAAACCTCCCACAATTACTGAAACTATACATAGTACAATATTATTGTCGATAATGTCGTAAAGTGATGCCCCAGCCCATCCAAATCCTAATAAGAAGTTGATTAGGTTGCGCAATGAAAATAGCTGAAATGGATATGCTCCAGCATCAGCATCCAAATTACCATCAAAGTCAGCATCCATTCCTGTATCTGAATCTGCACCCACAAAAGTCATTATGGTTTGAATAATGAATATAATACTAGCTCCTATTGCGATGTAGACATAGAAACGATGTGTAGAATCAAGAGAGTTAAAAAAGTCTGTCATGACATTAGTATTTTGGTTTATACACAAAAGATTAATTACAAATCTAACAAAATAATTGACATATCTATTGGCTATAACTGATTATTATAGCCACTTTATGAAATTTAGTTAGAGCCCCAAAAGCTCATTAATTTTCTATTTATAAAGAAAATAGATTTAGTTTTCAGTCAACAGATATTTTTTGTATTTTTGACAAACTTTTTGAGCAAAATAAATAAATCTTACATATATAATGAACGTTTCTTATAACTGGTTGAAAGACTATCTTAATTTTGATTTATCTCCTGATGAAACTGCCAAGGCTTTGACATCTCTAGGACTAGAGGTGGAAGGTGTGGAAGAAGTGGAAACTATAAAAGGAGGTCTCAAAGGATTGGTAATTGGCGAAGTGCTGACTTGTGTAGAACACGAAAATTCCGATCATCTTCATGTAACTACCGTAAATTTGGGAGAGGCTGAGCCTTCACAAATTGTTTGTGGTGCTCCTAACGTAGCGGCTGGACAGAAAGTTGTGGTAGCCACTGTTGGTACAACACTGTATAGTGGAGATGAAGAGTTTAAGATTAAAAAATCAAAAATAAGAGGTGTTGAGTCTTTGGGGATGATTTGTTCGGCTCAGGAAATAGGAGTTGGCACGTCTCACGAAGGTATTATAGAATTGCCTACTGATGCTCAAGTGGGAGTGACGGCAAGCGAATATTACAATATCAAAAGTGATTATTTGATTGAAGTTGATATCACTCCCAATAGAGTGGAAGCTGCTTCTCACTATGGTGTTGCAAGAGATTTAGCTGCATACTTGAAGCAAAATAATTTTAAATATGATTTGTCAAAACCTTCTATAGATGGATTTTCAACAGACAGTTCAGCTCTAGGTATTAAGGTAAAGGTAGAAGATACTGTAGCTTGTCCACGTTATGCTGGCGTTACAATAAAAAGTATAACTGTAAAAGAAAGTCCAGATTGGTTAAAAGATCGATTGAATGTTGTAGGGCTTAGACCAATTAACAATGTTGTAGATGCGACTAATTATGTGTTGCATGAATTAGGGCATCCTTTGCATGCTTTCGATGTTAAACATATTGTTGGTGGAGAGGTTATTGTAAAGAAACTACCTACAGGTACAAAATTTATTACACTAGACGAAGTAGAACGTACTTTGGATGCAAATGACTTGATGATTTGCAATAGTGAAGATGGAATGTGTATTGCTGGTGTTTTTGGCGGATTGGATTCTGGAGTAACAGAGGCTACTACTGATGTGTTTCTCGAATGTGCATATTTTCAACCTATGTCTGTGCGTAAAACAGCTAAACGACAAGGTTTGAATACAGATTCGTCGTTCCGTTTTGAACGTGGTGTTGATCCAAATGATACGCTTTATGTGTTAAAGCGTGCTGCTTTATTGATTCAAGAATTGGCTGGTGGGCAATTAGTTGGTGAAGTGGTAGATTACTACCCTACTCCTGTTCAAAACCCTAAGGTTGAACTTTCTTATAGAAAAACTATTTCACTGATTGGTAAAGAAATTCCAAAAGACACTATTAAATTTATTCTAACTAGTTTAGAAATTGAAATAGAGAAAGAAGAAGATGATATCTTGCATCTATCTATTCCAACTTACAGAGTGGATGTTTTGAGAGATGTGGATGTGATTGAAGAGATTCTTCGTGTCTATGGATATAATAATATTGAAATAAGTGACTCTGTGAAATCAAATCTCTCTCATCAAACGGCAACAGATAGAGCTTATGATTTGCAAAATATTATATCAGATCAATTGACAGGAGGAGGATTCAATGAAATATTGAATAACTCTTTGACACGTGAGGAATATTATCTGAATTCTGAACTATATCCTGCTAAAAATTGTGTTCGTTTGATAAATGCTTTAAGTTCAGACTTGAATGTAATGCGTCAAACATTACTGCACGGAGGATTGGAAAGTGTTAATTATAATAGAAATAGAAAACACTCTAATATTAAATTCTATGAATTTGGAAATTGTTATTTCTTCGATGAATCAAAGAAATCGGAAGATAACATCCTTAAAGAATATAGCGAAGATTTTCGTCTAGGAATCTGGATGAGTGGTAATACTGTTTCAGATAGTTGGGCTACACCAGAGGAGAAAAGTTCAGTATATCAGTTGAAAGCTTATGTTGAGAATATTTTAATCAAATTAGGTCTTCAGAATAGATATGTATTTGAACAAGTTAGTAACGAAATGTTCTCAAACGGACTTCTTATTAAAACTAGAAATCAAAAAGAATTAGGTTGTTTAGGAATAGTAAACAAGGGAGTTCTCAAGATGCACGATATTAATGCAGAAGTTTATTTTGCAGAATTGAGCTGGACTCATTTGATGAAAGAAATAAAGAAGAATACTGTTACTTATTCAGAAATATCTAAGTTTCCTGGAGTAGAGCGTGATTTTGCATTGTTGATAGACAAGGCTGTTACTTTTGCTCAAATAGAAGATTTGGCTTACAAAACAGATAAGAAATTATTGAAAAAAGTTCAGTTATTTGATGTTTATGAAGGTAAGAATCTTCCAGAAGGTAAGAAGTCTTATGCTGTCAAATTCTTTATTCAAGATGAAGAAAAAACATTGAATGATAAACAGATAGATGCTGTGATGCAAAAGATACAAAAATCATTGGAGCATCAATTGGGAGCGCAATTGAGATAAGATTTCAATTGAACACGATGATAAAATAAAAAGGTAAGTCTAATATGACTTGCCTTTTTTTGTACAACAGATGTTGAGCAGTAGAGAGTTCTAAGGACTTATATTACTATATTCTCAAATATTTTTATACATTTGCGACTAGAAATATAAAACTCAAATTTAACTATTTGTTGCTGCTATTCTTGGTAGCCAAAAATATACATTATGGGAAGAGCGTTTGAATATCGCAAAGCGACTAAAATGAAAAGATGGGGCAATATGGCTCGTGTTTTCACAAAACTAGGTAAACAAATTACTATTGCAGTAAAAGAAGGAAGTGCTGATCCCGAGACCAATCCACGTTTGCGTGTTTTGATTCAGCAAGCCAAAAAAGAGAACATGCCCAAAGACAATGTGGAGCGTGCTATCAAAAAGGCTACATCCAAAGATGAGTCTGATTACAAAGAGGTTGTGTATGAAGGGTATGGGCCTTTTGGTATTGCTGTGGTAGTTGAAACTGCAACTGATAATCCGACTAGAACTGTAGCTAATGTGAGAAGCTATTTTACACGTAATGGTGGTTCGTTGGGCACAAGTGGCAGCTTAGAATTTTTGTTCGATCATAAATGTGTATTTACTATTTCTCCAAAGGAAGGAATGGATGTAGAAGAACTCGAGCTAGAGCTTATTGATTATGGTGTCGATGAAATAGAGCACGATGATGAGCATGTAGTTCTTTATGGTGAATTTAAATCATACTCTGATATTCAAAAATATTTAGAGTCTAACGGATATGAAATTCAAAGTGCTGAATTTGAGCGTATACCAATGGATACTAAAAAACTAGATGAAGAGCAAATGGCACAAGTGCAA
>JASLEN010000368.1 GCA_030151105.1 Dysgonomonas sp. | reverse complement strand
ATTCCAACTATCTCTATAATGAAGATTACAGGGCACAAAACAGAAAAAGCATTTTTACTCTACATTCGCATCTCGCAAGAAGAAAATGCAAATAAACTTCTCAATCACCCTTTCTTTCAGCAATAAGATTCACTTAGCACAAACTTTACAATACGCATGAAAAACACACCTTCAAAAAAGCTTCTCATTTGCTAGCAATTGCGGTGCCCAAATATGACAATCCTAAAGATAAAGAAGAATAAAGTGAATCAAATACTCTCACTTGCTACTTACCCTTAATAAGTAACCTTTTAATGGTATTTATTAAACTGCAACGATTCCGAATTTTTGACCTTCTTTTGCCTTATAAATCTGAAGGAAATACTTATATTTATAAATTGTCAAATTATAAAATATGAATATGGATAAAGAAAAAGTTCAAGGAGTTGTTCTTCAAATTAGTGCTATTTTTGCTCGACTGGAAGCTCTTAGAGATGCATTACCAGAAGAGAGTCTGAAAAAATATCAATCAGATATAGAAAAGAGGAAGCAAAAAATGAAAGACAAGTATGATACCCATAACGATCAACTAGACGAATGGTATCGATAATTTCCTCCTCCGTCTAAAGAACTTCTTGTATGATTATATGAGAAGTTTTTTATGCCCTCAATAAGACTTATTTGTGCAGACTCCAAAGTCTTATTTCAAAACTCTTAATAATCTTTAAAATCATTTCGTCCCCCAAACTGTCCCCTTAAAAAAGAAAAAGTGCATAATACATTGTATTACACACTTTTAAATTCTAATGCTGTGGTCCCAACAGGGCATGATCCTGTGACCCCCTGATTATGAGTCAGGTGCTCTAACCAACTGAGCTATAGGACCTGATTATGGATATTGAAAACAACATCCTTGAAATCGGATGCAATATTACTGCTTTTTGAACTTATATGCAAATATTAGAACAAAATAATACTGCTTATATTTTATCAACGACCAATAAAACTAACTTAAATCTCTTTGAATCTGGCATTTCCTATTGACAATGCAATATAAAGTAGAATTCCTGCAGCTATACACATATAACCAATAAAAGGCGCCAAAGCAACTATAAATAGAAATAGCAAATAGCGCTGAATATTACCTTTTAGCCCAAAGCTTTTAACCTTGAGTGAAAACATTGGAATCTCCGCCACCATCAAAAAAGAGAACACGAATATCCCCACCAAGATAGTATAAATAAGCCCAGAAGAGATATACATTTCTCCAGCCAATTCTCTAGACATTATACCAGCACAAAAGCTTGTCCAAAACATAGCATTTGCTGGCGTATTTAGCCCTATAAAAGACTCTGACTGCCTTTCATCTATATTAAACTTAGCTAAACGCAGTGCTGAGAAAACTGCTAATAGGAATGCAATATAAGGTAGATACTGAATCACCAATTCATTTGAAGATATTAGATGAACTTTTGTCTGAAGCACTCTGAAAACAACAGCACTAGGAGCAAACCCGAAACTCACACAATCTGCCAAAGAGTCTAACTCTTTTCCCATTGGAGAATAAGCCTTCAATAGACGTGCAGCAAAACCATCACAGAAATCGAACAGAGCTGCTATAATAATCCAAAGCAATGCCCAAGGTAATAAACTAATATCACCCTGCAAAGCTATCACTGCTGCAATACATCCCGAAAAAAGATTCATAGATGTTATTGCATTAGGTATGTGCTTTTTCATTATGTTATTATTTAAATTTTCCTATTACAGTTTGATTACCTGTAACTTTCTCCTCCATATTAACTAGAATTTCAGTTCCTAACGGAAGATAAAGATCAACACGTGATCCCAGTTTTATAAATCCTAGGTGTTCATCAATATGACATTCATCACCCTCTTGTGCATAGGTCACAATACGACGAGCCATTGCACCTGCTACTTGTCTCAGCAGAATTTGATGCTTCCCGTCTTCTGTTTCCATTACCACAGTAGAACGCTCATTCTCTGTACTTGATTTTGGCAAATAAGCAGCCATAAATCTTCCTTCGTGATGAATAGACTTTAAGACTTTACCATTTATTGGGAACCAGTTTGCATGAACATTGAATGGAGACATAAACACAGACACCAACAGTCTATTTTCTTTGAAATACTCCCCCTCATACACTTCTTCTATTGCAACTATCTTTCCGTCAGCCGAGGAAACAATGGTATTCTCCATTCCTCCCTTAAAACGACGATAAGGACTTCTATAGAAATTAAGAACAATAAGGAAAAATACTAGAGATACCACTCCAACAATCCATGATAGTATGGGCAAGTAGAAAAAGTAATACAACGCACCATTCAGCAGAGCAAGTATTACAAAATAAGTTACTAAAACGCCACGTCCTTCTTTATGAACTTTCATTATTTAGTCTAAAATGTAAGTATAGTAAGCAAACCAAGTATTCACTTCCAATAAATTATGCATTTTACTAAGCCTAGTCTGTGTCATAATTTCAATGGATAATAAACAGTTTCTTCGAACTTGCTTATTCTAAAAGTAACAAAAATATCTTTTATTGATGATATATACAAATCTCTATCCGTGAAACGTAAATATCAACCTATTTTAAGATAAGCAATAAAAAGCGAAGGGCATCATCACACTCTCCGCTTTTTACCTATATTAATCAATTAGTTACAGCACATACAACGAGCTAATAGACTCATTACTGCATACTCTACGAATAGTATGAGCAATGATTCCAGCCGCTGAAAGTACTTTAACTTTTTCACATTCTTTTTTATACGGAATACTATCGGTAAATACCATTTCGGTCAAACCAGATTCCATAATACGTTGTGATGCAGGATCTGACATCACAGCATGACTCGCTAGCGCTCTTACCGATCTAGCTCCCGCCTCCATCATAAGGTCAGCAGCCTTTGTGATTGTACCCGCAGTATCTACAATATCATCCACTAAGATAACATCCATTCCTTGCACATCGCCAATGATTTGCATTTCAGAAATTTCGTTTGCTTTCTTACGCAATTTGTAGCAGATAACCATTGGCACACCAAAGAACTTAGCGTATGAACTAGCACGTTTACTTCCTCCCACATCAGGAGTGGCAATCACTAGATTTTCTTTATTACCCAATGTTTCAATATATTCTGAGAAGATAGCAGACGCATAAAGGTGATCTACTGGCACATCAAAGAATCCTTGAATCTGATCGGCATGTAAATCCATTGTAATCAAACGATGAATACCTGCTGCCGCCAACATATCTGCAATAAGTTTTGCCCCTATTGCAACACGTGGCTTGTCTTTTCTGTCTTGGCGAGCCCATCCAAAGTAAGGGATAACAGCAACAATAGAACGAGCCGAAGCACGTTTTGCAGCATCAATCATCAATAACAATTCCATCAAATTATCAGAG
>JASLEN010000367.1 GCA_030151105.1 Dysgonomonas sp. | reverse complement strand
ATTCCAACTATCTCTATATCTTGTGTCTAGAAATACAGATGGTTTATTTTCTACTGCGTTTATGGCTTCTTTGACTTCGTTGTAGTTTCTTGCAGTAATTGCAAATAGAGAGTCGGCTAAAGATTCTTGCCCTACAAATAGAGAGTAAAATCTGATCCACTCTGCACGTCCTAGTGGATGTGGCTCAGTATAATCTGGGGTGAGGATGATCGGAATCTTTGTTCGCTCAATACTTGCTCTACTTTGTCCCACTACTGGATCTACGAAAATAGCATCAGGACTGAGTAGTATCAAAGCCTCGGTACTTGGATTACTAGCCATGCCCAGATCAGCAATTTTCCCATTTTTAATACCTTCTTGCACATATCCCAAATCCATATATTGTGGTTCGCATACACCCGTAACTATGTGTAGTGAATTCAATTCGTCAAGGGTGGTACATTGAATAACCGACATGGCAGCAGCTTGAGTTATGGGAGTGCGAATGATGACTCCTTTAGGCAGATTGCTAGGTATTTCTATTGATTTATCCACCAATACATAGCTTTGCAATAGGTTGGTACTATCCCACGGATTGTTGATAGTGATGTGAGTATAGTCTTTGGTCTTTTGCACATTGAAACCTTTAGCGTATTCTATTTTATACTCTTCGCTAGTTTGAATGCTGTTATTCGTATTTTCTTTCTTTCCACAACTAAAAAGAAATATTGCGAGCAGAAAAAAATGTAATATTTTATTCATCTAATTTTTCGTATTATTGAATTCTATCCGACATGGATTAGAAACAAATATACAGAATATTACTACTTTAGCATTCTAATATTGCAGAAAACAAGATGAGAAAACGAGCAAAACGACGAAATAGACTTATAGACAATACCTTGCAAAAGGATACAAAAATAGAAAATTGTACGCTTCAGACCTCTGTCGAATTAGTTCAATATGATAAAGAAAGTATTGCAAGACGGGTGCTTTCTCCTCATGCTGATTTACATAAAGAGATTAATCCTGATAAGGTTAACTGGTTTAAGGTGACTGGAATAGCCGATGTGGAATATGTGAGTACAGTATGTAAGAGCTTCGGGTTGCATAGTTTTGATGTTCGAGATTTATTAACCGAACCTCATATAGTGAAAGTGGTGTTGTATGACGATGTTACATTTTCGTTAGTTTCTGGCTATCATTATAATGCTGATGGAGAGTTAGAAGATGAGCAAATGGCATTTATATTGGGCGAGAATTTTATAATTAGTTTCAAAGAAACAGATCTGCCAGTATTTAAGGATGTAGAACGCTTGATAGTTGATAATAACTTGACACTCCGACGAAAAGGTGCTGATTTTCTACTTTATGCTCTGCTTAATACAGTCAATACCATGAACAATGAGATGATCTTGAAATCAGAAGATCAACTCTTTCAGGTGGAAGATCAACTTATTATGCAAAAAGAAACAATAGATGTGCTTCACTTCCTTCATTCCAAGCGTATTACGCACATGCAGCTCAAGCGTTTTCTCTCATCATTTAGAGAAGAACACAATAATTTGCTAGATAATAGTAACAAACTTGTTAATGAAGAGAATCTCGTTTATTTCGAAAACTTAGATGATAAATTGCGTACCACATCCAACAATTTAGATAACTTCCAAGAGTCGCTACTTTCGCTTCTCGATTTATATTATAATAATAACAATTTGAAAATGAATGATGTAATGAAGCGTCTGACGGTAGTGTCCACTATCTTCATTCCACTCACCTTTCTTGTTGGTGTATGGGGTATGAACTTCAAAGTCATGCCCGAACTGGATTGGGAGTATGGTTATTTGGTTGCTTGGGGTATTTTTATTGCTGTGGTAGTTATAATGTCTATTTTACTGCGCAAGAAGAAATGGTTTTAACTACTTGTCATTAGCTCCTTGTTCCAGAGCCTTCCATAGATTATCATTAGGTACTGGCGCTGTAACGGAGATTAACTCTTTTGATACAGGATGTATGAATGATAAGCTTCTGGCATGTAGGCTTATGCTTCCATCTGGATTTGAGCGCTTTGCTCCATACTTCAAGTCTCCTTTTATAATAGAGCCAATAGCTGCCAATTGGCAGCGGATTTGATGATGGCGTCCTGTCTCCAAATTAACCTCTAGAAGAGTATAATTATCACCTTCTACCAGAACTTTGTAGTTGAGTATTGCCAACTTTGCATCCTTCTTTTCCTTATTTGAGGGGTATGCATACGATTTGTTTTGCTTCTCGTTTTTCCACAAATAGTGTTTTAGCGTAGCAGCCTCTGGTTTGGGCAATTCGCTGACGATAGCCCAATATGTTTTTGTGACATCATCTTTGCGGAAGAGCTCATTCAATCTCGATAAGGCTTTGCTTGTTTTCGCAAATACAATAACCCCGCTTGTGGGTCTATCTAAACGATGTGCCACTCCGCAGAATACATTTCCTGGCTTGTTGTATTTCTCTTTCAAATATTCCTTTACCAGCTCGGGTAGGGGAGTGTCACCTGTTTTGTCGCCTTGAGTAATTTCTCCAGCTTTTTTGTTGATGATGATGAGGTGATTGTCCTCGTATAGTACGTCCATAATTCTTAGTTTCAAAAAAAAAGACCTTTCGATATTGTTTCGAAAGGTCTTCAAAGATACTATTTTTTAATTATTTTTTTAGATGTTCTTTCAATTTGGCTTCAATAGAACCTTTGCTATATCCTCTCCATATATCTGTAATTGTATTATCTGGAGCTATAAGAACATAATGTGGGATGCCCTTGATTTGGTAAGAGTGGTCTAGTTCTTTATTGTCTGTGATAAGGTGAAGATTATGTTCAAGCATTTTATTCTCTTTCGAGTACTTTAGCCAACCCTCTTTTTCCTCCATATTTATTGCTATCACAACTAAATCATTCTTGTATTTTTCTGCCATTTGACTTACCTCTGGTGTTGCAGCAATACATGGACCGCACCACGATGCCCAGAAATCGAGGAGGCGATATTTTCCTTCATAATCAGCGATGCTATGCGATTGTTCGTTAATGTCTTGTAAGTCTATGTCGATATATTTATCTCCAATACTTAACGCTTTAGCTGGGTATAATAAAAAGTTGACTTCTTCAATAATTTTATTCTGCTTTTGCTCGTCGCTCAAGTTGTTGTAAACAGCCAAAACTCTTTCTTTTATTGGACTCTTCTCATTTTGATAAATCGTTTGCGCATAGTGCGAAAGCTTCGTATACCAAAAATCACTATATGTTTTACTCTTTTCCCATATTGCAATTTCGTTTATGGCTATAGAGTCGTGTATATTATGCACAACATTGCTTAAAGAGTTGAATTCAGTATCATCAGAGCTTTCTTCCATTTTAGCAACTGCCTTATTTATTTCTGATAATGTTCTACTCAGTTTTAGATTGAGGTCTTTATTTATTTCAAAGTATTCATTGGCTTCTTTTTGCTCCTTTATATTGCTTTTTATCTCCCAGAAATATGGCTCAGTTGAATTCAGATCTATCTGAGTTGGTGATTGCGCCCAAAAGCTGATAGAGTTTAGAACAGGTTTTCCATCATAGATTACAACATTCATTTCTCTCAAACTATCTACTATTGTATCTTGAAAAACGAATTCAAATCTATTATTTACAATAGTATCTATCATAAACGGTTCGTCAGCATCATTTTCGAAAAGGTGGACAATTGTACCATCCGCCACATTTTCTAATTGTCCTTTGATAACAACCTCTTTAGAGCTCTTGGTGGAGCATGAGAATAACAAGGTGGTAAGAAAAATAAGGGTGATAAGTTGGTGTCTCATAGAATAATTATTTAGGTGAATTGCTAAATGTAGTATTAAAATAATTATCAGCACGTGGGTTAACTAAAATTAAGAGCATCAACCTTATACAAAGTTGATGCTCTCATTATAATGTAATAGGAAATAAAGAATCTTATTTTCTATATTTTGTTGCATTTCTCATATCACCAGTTTCTGTAAATGCTTCGTGGAATGTGAATGCATTTTTCAAATCTACTGGAGTATGTCCACTTATTCCATTTTCTAAGTATTCTCTTAGAAGTGGTTGGTATTCAGGGTGAACACATTTTGTGATAATTTCTTCAGCACGTTGTCTTGGCGATTTTCCTCTAAGATCTGCTACTCCAAATTCTGTAACAATAATGTTAACAGAGTGTTCTGTATGATCTGTATGCGAAACCATCGGTACAATGTTACTGATAGCACCATCCTTACCAATAGACGGAGTTACGAATACTGAGAGATATGCGCTACGAGTAAAGTCTCCCGAACCACCAATACCATTCATCATTTTTGTTCCTACTACGTGAGTAGAGTTGATGTTACCAAAAATATCAGCCTCTAGTGCTGTATTGATGGCAATGATTCCTAACTGGCGAACAACTGATGGATTGTTAGAAAACTCAGAAGGACGAAGTACCAATCTTTCTTTGAAGAAATCTAAGTTTTGGTAGATTTTCTCAATAACTGGATTACTTACAGTTAATGAACAACCACTAACAAATTTAGCACGTCCACTTTCCATTAGAGCAATTACACCATCTTGTACAACCTCAGTATATACTTCAAAGTCAGGAATGTTTTTGTTTCCCCCTAATTCGTCTAACACAGCATTTGCAATATTCCCTACACCCGATTGAATAGGTAAGAAAGATTTAGGCATGTGTCCGTTCTCCATCTCTTGAACAAAGAAGTCAGCTACATTTTTTCCTATTTGCTTAGTTGTTTCGTCCAATGGGCTAAAAGGACTTCCTTCGTTAGGAGTGTGTGATTTTACAATCACTATTTTTTTAGGATCTACTTTCAAGCAGTCAGTTCCTATTCTATCTTTAACTTGGCTTATTCCTATCTGACCACGATGTGGAGGATCTTGAAGTTCTACAATGTCATGTATCCCTCTCATTTCCTTTGGATTCCACGTGTTGTGTTCTACAATTACAAGATCAGCTAATCTTGCTATTGTAGGGCTTATTCCTACACCACAAGTTGGTACTATTTCTCCGTCTTCGGTTACATCGCAAGCCTCTATGATTGCCACATTTATTCTTCCAAGGTATCCGTAACGAATATCTTGTGCCATCATAGATAGGTGAAGGTCATAATAGTTTACTTCTCCTTTGTTGATAGCAGCTCTCATATCTTTTGTAGATTGGTATGGAGCACGGCGATCAATTGCTTTTGCTCTGGATAGTTTGCCATCAATACTGTCTCCAGTAGATGCGCCAGAATAGATTGAAACTTTGAACGGATTACCTTTTGCGTGTTCTGCTTCTGCTCTCGAAGCTAAAGCCGCAGGTACTACTTTAGGACAGCCAGCGTGCGTAAAACCACTGACACCTACAATGTCGCCATTGTTGATAAGAGCTGCCGCTTCTTCGGCAGTCATAATTTTAAAAGCCATGATCAGATTTTTATATAATATTACTTATTTCTTTGATTATATCGTATTCTATTATCGTAAATCAGAAATCTCCCACAAAAGTAAGACTTTATTATGTAAGAATAAAGTTTTAAAAGGATATTTAAATCTCTTATTTGGTTTGAATTATCTTTTTAGATGCCAAAAGGATTAAAATTGATAAAAGGTTGCTCTAATGAGATTAAATAGTGTAAATAGGGATTGTCTTTTGTAAGTTCTAGTTATAAATAAAAGAAGCACCTTTGAGAACAGGTATTCGCAAAAGTGCTTTGTTGGTTTGTTGAGCTTTATTCTATATTAAGCCATTTTGTTTAAGAACTCGCATAGAGCCTTAGTTGCTCTAGCTCGGTGGCTGATGTCTGACTTTACTTCAGCTCCAAGTTCAGCAAAAGTTTTAGCTAGACCTTCGGGAGAGAAAACAGGATCGTAGCCAAAACCATAAGTTCCTCTTTTTTCCTTTATTATTTCTCCTTCTACAATGCCGTCAAACTGATATTCTTTTCCTTCTAGGATAAGAGCTATCACCGTTCTGAATCTTGCTTTGCGATTTTCTACACCATCCAAGTTTTTCAACAGCTTCTTAATATTCAGTTCTGAATCATGATCTCCACCTCCATATCGTGCAGAATATACACCTGGCGCACCATTCAAGGCTTCAACTTCTAGTCCTGTGTCGTCACCAAAACAGTCGTATCCATATTTCTCTTTCACGTAGCGAGCTTTGATAAAAGCATTTTCCTCTAGAGTTTCTCCAGGTTCTTCTATCTCTTCATGACAGCCTATTTCTTCGAGGCTCAATATATCGAAGGTGTCTTTTACGACTTGTCTTACTTCCTCTAATTTATGTTTGTTATTTGTAGCAAATACGAGTTTAGCTCTCATTCTTCTTCTTTTAAGTTTTTATACGCCTCCAATGCCTTTTCCAAAACAATCATAGCATTGGCTAAGTCTTCTTTCTTGAGTACATAAGCCATACGTACTTCATTCTTACCTAATCCAGGTGTTGTGTAAAAACCAGAAGCAGGAGCCATAAAGATAGTTTGTCCCTCATACTCGAAGTCTGATAAACACCATGCACAGAAATCGTCAGCATCCTCTACTGGCAATTTTACCAATGTATAGAAAGCACCCATTGGGATTGGCGAATAAACCCCTGGTATTTTATTAAGTGAGTCTATCAAGAAGTTTCTACGCTCCACGTATTCATCATACATTGTTCTCGAATATTCTATACTCGCATCCAAGGATGCCTCAGCAACGATTTGTCCTAACAATGGAGGGCTAAGACGTGCTTGGCAAAATTTCATTAAGACTTTTCGGAGCTCTTTATTTTTGGTGATGAGCGCACCTATTCTGATTCCACACTCACTATATCTCTTGGATACAGAGTCTATCAAGACTACATTGTCTTCTATGCCTACAAGGTGGAATGCTGATATATAAGGTGAACCTGTATATATAAATTCACGATACACTTCGTCAGAAAATAGATATAGATTATGTTTTTGTACCAGATTTTTGATTTGATTCATTTCGGCACGAGAATATAAATATCCAGTAGGATTGTTTGGATTACAAATCATTATCCCTTTGGTACGCTCGTTGATTAATGCTTCAAATTTTTCTATTGGAGGCAATGCAAAACCTTCATCCATGGTTGATGCTACTGTTTTGATAACTGCACCAGCCGAAACCGCAAATGCCATATAGTTAGCATATGCTGGTTCTGGAACGATGATTTCATCTCCAGGATTTAGACATGCAAGAAATGCAAACAGTACAGCTTCCGAACCACCTGTGGTAATAATAATATCATCTGCTGAAAGATGAATCTCGTACTTGGCATAGTAAGTTACAAGCTTTTCTCTATATGATCTAAACCCATCACTTGGGCTATATTCAAGTATCTTTCTGTCCAGATTTCTCAAGGCGTCTAATCCTTTTTCTGGTGTTTCAATATCTGGTTGTCCTATATTTAGATGATATACTTTCAAGCCTCTAGCCTTTGCTGAGTCAGCAAGGGGAGCAAGCCTACGTATAGGTGATGCTGGCATTTCTATACCTCGTTTCGAAATTTCTGGCATAATCTTGTTTTAATTTTAAAGGATAACAAATGTAAGAATAAACTCGACTTGTTATCTTGTAATTAGCAAAAAAATATAGCACCTTGAAAAACAAAGTGCTATATCACATATTATCTTCTCCGTGAGACTATAGACGTTTTACACTCTATCTTGTTTTAGTCTATCGGCCATGGCTTTTCCTAGTTTGATACACTCATCGTAGATGTCCATATTCATAGATTGTTTCATTTCTACCGATTCGCCTACCATCTCAAATTTGCTTCTTTCTGCAAAATCTTTGAGGCTTCTCACAGCAGCTCCAGCCCAAGTGAATGAACCAAAGTATCCAAAGTATCTGTGTCTCATATCTCTTCCCTCTATTTTGGAAACAAGATATTCTACTTCTGGGAATAGTTTGCTGTTGTATGTTGGTGACCCAATGATTAGTCCTTTATATTTGAATATATCGCGAATGATGTAAGAGTGCTCACGTTTTGATACATTATGAAGGATAACTTCCTTGATGCCTTGTTGAGCTAACTCGTAAGCAATGGTTTCAGCCATTTGCTCAGTATTTCCGTACATACTACCGTATGCAATAACTACACCTTCGTCTCCTTCATAGCGACTAAGTTTGTCGTAGATAGAAACTACTTTTTG
>JASLEN010000342.1 GCA_030151105.1 Dysgonomonas sp. | reverse complement strand
AATGACTTGAAAAGCCAAGGTAGAGCAAGTTATGCATTATCAGTGCATCATACATTAGTTTCTCTATTGAAGTTCAACAAGCATCTAGACATTCTTTTTGTTGATATAGATATTGCTTGGATAAAGAGTTTTGAAAATTGGCTAAGAGCTGAGGGATTGAAAGAAAACTCTATTGGGATAAAAATGAGAACATTGAGGATGCTTTACAACCTAGCCATAGAGAAAGAACTAGTTAAGGCTGAACATTATCCATTCAAGAAGTATAAAGTGTCAAAATTGAGCGAAAAGACTATTAAACGAGCTATTACAAAGGATGATATTATCAAATTGTTCAATCACAAACCTAAAACAATTAGTCCTTATGGAGAGGTAGCCATTGATATTTTTAAATATTCCTACTTGATGGGAGGTATTAACTTTGTAGATATAGCCTACTTAACGAGTGATAATGTAATAGATGGTATGTTGATTTATAAAAGGAAGAAAACAAGCAAGTTGATTAAATTACCACTTCATGAACAAGCAATAAAACTGCATGAGAAGTACCAAAGCAAAGAGGTATATTTGTTTCCTATACTATCATCTATACATCAATCAGAGCAACAAAGAGCCAATAGAATACACAAAGTGATAGGCAATGTCAACAGAGAATTAAAATCTATTGGATAGGAACTAGGCTTGCCTATTACACTAACCACATATATGGCTAGACATCCAAACGCAGTCTAATATCTATCCCTCAACAACTTGCCTATCCAAAACCACCCCACAGGTAACGATTAAGAAACGAGCGAACTACTTTCATTCACTTTGTTTTGCATAGAGTCAAAAAATCTAACCCGTTGCAAAGATACTGAAATCAAATCAAATATAAAGGATTAACTTAATTTGTATAGGCTCATAACCTAATGAAAATATTTAGCTTTGAGCTCAAGGTTTGAGGAATATTTTCGTCATGGCTATAAAAGCTTGAACAACAATGTTGTCACAAATCAAACTTTAACGAAATTTTAATCTGCTCTAATCCAGTTTTAACCAAAACAACAGATGCTGGAACCTAAAAAGCTAAATTTATAACCCGAGTCCATTAAATCAACTCCCACTCAATTAAACACATAAACAATTTCACAACGGATTACGAAACAACATTAGATAAGCTACTGGAAATTGAAGATAAAAATAACTTTTGAATCAAAAGCGTAAACCTAAATTATCTGATATTGAATTAATCGCTATTGACTTGACTTCGGAATACATGGCTGTTAATTCCGAATATCAGTTATTCAGTTATCTAGATTTCTACCTAGCTCTTCTCAATACGAATTGACGTAGTGTTTATAATAGTCATAACGAGGTCTGTTTTATCATCGAGGATAATTCTGTATCCGATTAATAGTCTGAATTTTATCTAGAACCGACTGCTTAAACGTTACAGCATGCCTTTTGAGGTATATCGCTTGAGTAGGAGTTCTCATCCTTCAATTTGTAAGGAATACTATAATACTGCACCCAACAAAGGAACTTGTGCACCGTATGAGGTTCATTAGTGAACCATAGTCTACACACAAAGTGTGCTAGTAGTAGAGTTTTATATCTTTTGATTCGACAAAAGCTGCAGCACATGATATTCAATACTTAACAGGCATTAAGCAGATTATCAAGATTGCACAACATTGGGAGATAAAGGTTATTTGAGTATTGATTACCAGCTAGATTTAACAACCTACAAACTTGTATTGCTTAACTAGATACGCTAGGGTCGCTAATTGTATGAAATCAACTAAAAGAACAATATTCTAAGGGATTTATTTGGCTAATTATACACCAATTCTTACCTTTGCTATAGACTTGACAAAAAAGATAAAAAATTTATTAACAAAACAAAGCAATTGACACCTATCTTTTTATATTTTAAGTATAAAATAGATGTGTTGATTTTGAAATCATAAGACAACAATAACGAGGATATATAAATAGTAGATGTGCAGTCGAAGATGTTACTTTAAATAATATTGCGATATGGCTCTGCATACTCTATTGTCCTAGAGTATCAGGAATAGACCTTGTATACAAAAGATTTATAACATCTGAAGTAACTAACTATGAAATAGAATCAAATGAAATAAAACCAACAACAGTGCAGCTACTCCAATAACGATTGTTTGCACTTTTGAAGGTGAGAAGAAAACACTTAAGCAGAAACTACAGAAACTGGTAAACTTTAAGATGAAGATTTACACACACAGAAACTAATAAATAGATTTATAATGAAAAAAATTAACACAATAATCCTTCTAGCCATCTTCTCCTTGCTAGCGAGAACTGCGGATGCGCAGGTCACTATTGGATCTGGCCTAGCTCCTGCCGAAGGGGCTATCCTAGATCTCAAACAATTTCCTTCTACAAATGGTGGAGCTAATGCGAATAAAGGTCTACTATTGCCACGAGTTGCTATCACCTCATTAACTGAAATAAAGAATATAGACTCAGCAGATAATATTGCTCATACTGGATTGATGGTGTTTAACGTTACTAAGGACAAGTGTGAAGACATATATCCAGGTGTATACATCTGGGAAGGTACAATATGGAAAAAGACAGGCAACAATCTACTATTCAGCGCAGGAACACTTTCAGATGAGCGAGGTCAAAGTTATTTGACTGGGCACTTTGTGTATATTGACCCTAACACTTCTAACTCAGTAGATGCTGGAGAATGGATGTTGGAAAACTTAAGAGCGGAAAGCTACGCATCGGAGCTTACAGGCTCTAAACCTGCTCTGATATTGCACAATAGTAGCACAGAGGCTGATCCAGATGCAGCTTATTACACATACCCAAATAGGGATGCATCAAGATATACAACAGAAGGATATCACTATTCAGGTAGGGCTGCATTAAGCAACAATGTGGTAGATGGTGTGGCTACAACAAAAGCATCAGTGCCTAATAGATATCAACAAGGAATATGCCCAAATGGATGGAGAATTCCAACCTACGAAGACTGGCTAAACTTGGAGAAAGTGTTAAAAGTTAGTAAATGTGAATTTGCTTATGAGGATCTTACCAAGGGTAATCACTGGGGAGGTCTTATCAAAAGCGATGCTAGTAACCTAAGCTATACTAGCCGAACTCCTAAAGAAGGAGGATTTGAAGCCTATCCAGTAGGATCCTATTATAATGATGGTAGTAGTACCACTATTGGAGCACAACCAGCGTTTATAACCACGTATCCTGTACCTGTTGT
>JASLEN010000065.1 GCA_030151105.1 Dysgonomonas sp. | reverse complement strand
GTTAATAACTAGTCACTCAAAGTGAGTGCGGTCGATAGAGCGCTTGGGGGAATCAAAAGGGGGAACGCCTTTGCCTATTGGGATTTTTTAGTGCAGATTTATCGAAGCGTATAGAAAAATCCCTAATAGGCTATGGTTTTTTGGGAGCAAAAGTCCCGTGGCGAAAATCACATCCTAAAACCTCTCGAAGGTTTCTGTTTCACAGCTTGCTTTTTTACTTTGCTATTAGCAATATGAAACTCATTCAAGTCCTTGAAATTTGAAAAGTATACCGACTTGTCGAAGTGGATTTTGCTGACTTGATTTATCAGTTGAGTTGTCTTTCTTCCTTCTTCGTCGTTGTCCAAATAGGTAAATACTTTGTCTTGTGATTTGATAAAATCAATTGCTTTAGAAAGATTGGAAGTTGAATTTAAAACGACAATGTTGTTATTTGATTTATTCAATTTGTTCATAGACAGATAGGAAAGATAATCCATAAATCCCTCAAAGACTAGACAAGTGGAGCTGTCTACAGCTCTACACGTAGATATATCCATAGATGTACAGCCTTTGAAATATTCGTTGCGAAGATTCCACCCATCGGAATCGTTTTTGAAGCCGATGGCGAAATAATTTCTATCATTGATAGAATAATGTATTTGTTTGCAATACTCTCTAGCTAGTTCTATATCAATAGCTCTTTTGTCGAGATATTGGAGTAGTGCTGGATGAAGTAGTTCTGTTACTCTTTGGATGGTTATAGACGGCTGAGACTCTTTTCCGTAAAAAGAAAAAGAATCAGCTTGTCGTTCTGTTGTTTCGTTGTACTGACTTATCGAAGTAATGAACTCATTAGTTAATGCATTCATGGCTTCATGTACTGAATATTTTTTTAGCTTCATCACCAAATCTATCATTGTGCCACCTTCGCCAGTGCCAAAATCTATCCAAAGGTTTTTCTCTAGATCTACTTTGAAGCTAGCATTCATATCCTCACGCAATGGCGAATAATACATCACTACGTTTCCTTTTTCTTTCACGGGATGGATATTCTGTTGAGCTAAATACTGAACAATAGATATTTTGTTTAAATCACTTGCTTTCATGTTATTTCGTTGTTAGAGATTAGTAGTCGAAATTCTGTAAGATTGTAAGAAAACGAGTTCAATCCCTTTCGTGATGCGAGTTTGAGGGTCTTACAATCTTCTTACACAATTTCATATTTGTTAGAAAATAAAATACAGATGTTAGTTTGTAAGAGTATTGTTAGATATTTGTAAGGAGCGTAAATGAAAGATATATAACTGTTTATCTTGTATTTCTAACTTTCTAACAATATTTCATTGAGTTTCTGTTTGGACACTCTGAAAATTCTAGCCGATTTCATTCGCTCTTGGATTTCTTCATCTCCACCAAAGAAATAGGCTCGATAGTAAGTGGGGGGCTCAAGTGTTAACCTCCACTTATCTTGCAATATCCTCCGCACTTGTGGAGTTTCTGTTTTAGTCGATGCCAAATACAACATGCTAAGCATATCTTTCATGGTAAATAGAAACTCATCCAACTCTTTAACTTGCATGATTTCGACAATGATATTTAGAATCTCAGTTTCCACTTTGCCACGGTTGAACTGAATAATCTTTTTCAAAGCATCTGTAACAAGCAAATCATGGCTAAACCACATTCGAGACTCACTCTTTGTTGAAAAAGTGCGATGCTGAAGGAAATATAGAAAGTGCGGAATCTCAGCCTTTAGCGAGCGTAGAATTTGATTATTCTCTTTCGTCAAGGGATTGACCTTGCGTACCCAATAACGCGTTTCGCCTTGGTCTATCATCACTGGACAATTCTCGTTATTTGAACAAAGAATGAACTTTGCAAAGAAATCAACCTCGTTTCTATCCTTTCCTTTCGCTTCTGATTTGTATGAAATAGCTGTACTCAAGTTCTTTATTCGTTCCGAATCTTCTCTTCTATCCAATAACACTTCATCCACAGCAACAATCAGTTTGTTTGCCCAATCTGAATTAAACTGACTTCTAAAATCTTCGTTGGTATTAAAAGTCATATTTCCAACAAAGATTGCTTTGAGGAAATTCAAGAAAGTAGTCTTTCCTGTGTTCCGTTCTTTGGAGACCAAAAGCAGAATTGGCAGACGCATCAGAGGTCTTAGATATAGTAGTTGGATATAATCCAATCCCATTTCTATTTGCTCTTCGAAGATGTGATTTAGAAAGCTCAATATAGTTTCAAATCTACCCTCAATTGGTTTGTGGCTAATTGATTCATATTGATTGAGAAACTTTCCAATATTTCGTTGATAGTTTACATGGTCAGGTACAGAGCAGAAACCATCAAATTTTTCAATTGTTGAAATGAAGTCTTTTGAGTGGTCTTGTCTCAAAGTTTCGTAATTCCATGGGCGTCGCTCCTCTATAAAATCGCCACTCAAAAGTGGACGCTTTACGATTTTATAGAGGGTTGTGCCAACACGGATGTATTTTTCCGATTCTTTTTCTTTCATGGGGCTTATTTTTTGCGTTTAGCACTTCGAGCTAGAGCCAAAGAAATAGCCAAAGAATCGTGTTTCGGCTTTGTGTTCGCCTCTGCCCAAGCCAAAAGACTTTTACGAGAGAATACAAGTTTCTGTCCAAATTTCTGATACGGAATGTTGTTGGCAGATGTCAATTTATACATCTTAGCTTTTGAAATTGGATAACCATTTTCGGCTAAGAAAGTAACTGCAACTTCTAAAGTGATAGAATCGATTTCATCTTTTAGTCTTGGAGTTTGGGGTATTGCCCTTGAAACTTCCTCTTGGATAAGGGCACGGAGTCTTGCTTCTTCTGTGATAATAATTGCTGTCATTGTATTGCTATTTAAATTTCACTTAAAGCTGATTTACAGCTTGTTATTTATTTGAATAGCACAAAGATATAGACACAAGAAGGTGTTAATCAAACGAGTAATAGCTTTACAAGGGTAGGACAATCACTACACTTTCGAGTAAGTGAACAGCCAAAACATAGTCGTTTTTTAGTTTTTGGTAGGCAAAGTTCTGCGTTTGGCTAAGTATGTCCTAGCGATGTATAGCAATTAATAAAAAGTGATATTTATTTGTTTTGGTTGGTCGAACTTTTCTTTTTGTAGTCTTCGAGTTCTTTTATTACCAAGTCGGTGGAGAATGTTTCTTTAGTTGATATGTATTTAGATTTCAGTGGAATAATGAAGCCTTTCTCAATCCATGTAGTTAAGGTTTGGCGAGTGATACCAAGCATTTTAGAAAGATGGTTTCTTGATATTAGTTGCTCGTCTTGAAATACTTCTATCGTCTTACTTTTGGTTGCTACATATCTTTTGAGGTTGCTGATTGCTTTGTCCACATCTACAATTGTGGCTTCGTAACTATCAAGGACTGATAGAGTCAGAGTTGATAAATCTTTATCGACAAAGTTCGGATTGGATTGTAGTTCCTTAATCAACTTAGGATAGATAGCTAACTTGGTAATGTCGATTGTGGTTTTCTTGCGACGTGCCATAGTATTTGTTGGGTTTACATTTATTTCATAAATCGTCTAACTCTTTCTCTAAGTCTTCGATACTTGGCAATGTCGATTTTAAGTCATCAGGAACAGCGGTATAAAGTTCAAAATCAGCAACTCCCATTGGTGTATTTATCCCACCTAAAGCATATTCTGCTACAGTTTCATTTTTAGATTTACACAACAATAAGCCAATTGTAGGATTGTCATGCTCTGTTTTTAATGTGTTGTTGACTGCATTTACATAAAAATTAAGTTGTCCTGTTTGCTCTGGAGAAAACGATACAGCTTTCAATTCTACAACGATATAACATCTGAGGCGAATATGGTAAAATAGCAAATCAATATAAAAATCCTGATTTCCAACATTGAGATGATATTGTCTTCCTATGAACGAAAAACCTTGCCCTAACTCTAATAAGAACTTAGTTATATGTGCACATAGTTGGTCTTCAATATTCTTTTCGTCAGCTTTTCCTTTGATAGTTACAAAGTCGAAAATATAAGGGTCTTTCAATATTTGCTCTGCAAAGTCAGACTGAGCACTAGGTAAAGTGGACTTGAAGTTTGTTATTTTCTTAGCTGTAACTTGTCGTTGGTATAAATCAGATTCGATTTGCATCGTCAGAATGTTTCGACTCCATCCGTTTTCTATAGTTGCAGCGATGTACCAAAGACGCTCATTCAGATCTTTAATCTTATCCATTAATACACAATGATGAAACCAAGGTATTTGTGCAAGTGGTGCTTGCACAAATACCTCTTCCAATTGTGCAGCAGCTTGCTGCACTTTTATATTATGCTCTAGATTTATACTTTGTGCAGCAAGCTGCTGCACAAAGTCAACAGAATATTCTTCCGCAAATTTTAGCATATACTTGAGGTTTCTTATCGAAAAACCTTTTTGTTCAGGAAATTCTTTCTTCAAATCTTTAGAAAGTAGCTCTATCACTTTTGCTCCCCATCCCTGTTCTTCTTGCATTTGTAGGATATTGTTACCAATATACCAATACATGTATAGCATTTGCGAGTTAGCAGAAATAACAGCTTTGAGTTGCGATTGCTTTACTTGTTGCTTAATTTCTAGCAAAAGTGAGGTATAATCCTTTATGTTTTTATTTTGTGATAGTTCCATATTTTAAATGTCATCAAAATTCGTTAGCAATTTAGCATTTTTCTCTCGTTCTTCTCGCTCAAATGATGACAAATAGTTTTCTGTAGTTTTCAAATCGTTGTGTCCTAAACTTTCAGAGATATATGCAATATTTGCTCCACTTCGTTTTAAAACGGTAGCAAAGCTGTGTCTTGCTGTGTATGTGCTGATTCTAGGAAGTTCTAGTTCTTCTGAAATAGACTTCATTCGCAGATTAATACGTTTAGTTACATCTGCAACTCTCTTCTTTATTTCTTGAGCAGATTCCCCTCCTTTGAGATATGGAAAAATATAATCATTGGGAGTTTGGCTTTCATTTCCCCATTTCTTTATAATCCTTTTCATCTCAGGAGTGACTACAACTTGTATTTTAGATTTCTTCTTTGATGTCCGAATAGTTTTACTTCTGTAGAAGCTTATCTCATCATTTTCAATATCTTTAAATTGTAATTTAAGCATATCAATCATATTGATCCCATTGCACAAATATGAGAAGAACCATAAATCTCGGTAGCGTTCAGTTGCCTCGTTACCATCCGTATACGAAACAATATCCTTTATTTGCTTTAGAGTAAGAGCCATCTTGCGTCCTTCTCCTTGAGGTAGTTCATATTTGTCTTTGCCAAATGGGTATTGGCTAGAAGTTACAGCTCTATTTTTAATAGCGTCGTTATATAAAGAACGCATAGCTCTACCATACATCCCTATTGTGGTATAGCTCCTATTTTGCTCAAGCATATACAATTCAAATTTTTTCATCCATGTAACTGTGACATTTTCAAAACCAAAATCTTTACCTGCAAATTCCACATACTTGTTGCGTGCGCATTCATAGAATTCCTTTGTTCCGATTCTGTTCTCTATTGTTAGGTTCTCTATCTTATGATTAAATGCCTCTATCACAGAACTAGTATTACCTTTTCCAAGTTGAGTATTTAGAGCTTCGAATGTAAATACACCTTCAGAAAGTAGTTTTAGTACATGCAACTTTATTTTTTCAAATGATTGCTGCATATCTTTTCTTATAATTACTAATTCTCTAGTTTTAGTATTTGGCAAACTTTCCCACTCCTCAACACATAGATCTTTCCCTGTATTATAGTACTTTTGAACTCTATTATAGACTACCTGCACTTTTATTGGGTATAAGCCACTCTTTTTAGACCTTCTCGTATCTAGTATTGTTAGTATGGAAACTCCATCGATAGTGTATTTATACATGATTGAATTATTAAGTTGTATGCAAAAATATGTACATGCAATTTGCATGCAAGTATAGATAAAGTTTACAAATTAATCTATATGAATAATGTTAAATTCTTTATAATCATTTGATATATAGAGAATAGAATAATGTTTACAAAAGTAAGCAAAGGAATATAAATGGAAATTATTTACTACGGATCAGGAGGTTCCAGGTTTGAACCCTGGCAGGGTCACAAAATGAAAAAGCGTTCTAGTTTACTCTAGGACGCTTTTTTCATATATTACACCTTTCAAAGGCTCTGCAAGCTGTTTTTGTTCATTTTTAGCACTACACTAACGAACAACACCGACAATAAAAAAACAACAATGAACTATGTTTTTTCTACACAAATGCTATATTTGTAGAAAACCGTGTAGAAAAAATGAATAGATTTAGAATGAAAATAGCCTTTGATAGGCGTAAAACGGCTAATAATACCTCTAAGAAAGGTTATGTAGAAATTTACATCTATGACAAAGAGGCAAAAGAGGGAGAGACAAATAAAATGTATCTCTCTACTGGACTTGAATTATTCTTAAACCAATTTACACAACCTAAAGGAGAGCAACCTAAAATAGTAAAGCATACAAACGCTATAGCTATGAATAGGAAATTAAAGGAGTCGTGGGATGAAGTAGAGGCTTTTGTTCTCTCAGATGCTTGCAACTCTTTAAATGATGTAAAGAAGTGGAGAGACCAAGACCCTGAAATATACTCTTTCATTCAATTTGCAAGGAGATACAAGTTAGAGAGAGCTAAAAGAATATCCTCAGGTACTCTCAAACATCACGATTTAATGATACGGAGGTTAGAGGAATACGGAAAGATAATAACCTTTGAAGATGTCAGTTATAAAAATATAGTAGGATTTGATACTTTCCTGAGAGACAAAGGACTCTCGGATGTATCCGCTTATAAACCTCATGCAATACTAAGAAGTTACATAGACGAGGCTATAAGGAGGGAGAGAATGACTATCAATCCTTATAATAGATTTGAAGTAAAGAGAGGCACATCCGCAGACCCTGTATTCCTTATAGAAAGTGAGGTTAAAAGGATTGAGAGCCTAGAGCTAAAAGGAGCTACAGATGATAAGATAGATAGAGTTAGAGACTTATTCCTCTTTCAGTGCTATACAGGGTTAGCCTATTCAGATATGAGGAAATTCAAAAAGAGCGATATATCAACTCAGACAGTCTCTCAGGGAGATACTACGATAGATGTAGAAGTAATTAGGAGTAATCGACAAAAAACAGAGGAGCGGTTTATAGTTCCTATTCTCCCACAAGCAAAAAGGATATTAGAAAAATATAATTATGAGCTACCTATCATTACAAATGAGAAATATAACGACTATCTAAAGCTATTAGCGTCTAAGGCTAACATAGATAAAAATGTTACTACTCATGCTGGTAGGCACACTTTCGCTATTTACTCACTGAATAAAGGAATACCTATAGAATCTGTATCTGCAATGATGGGACACGCAAAAATAGAAATGACTCAACATTACGCTAAACTTTTAGGAAATACTGTTATAAATGAT
>JASLEN010000311.1 GCA_030151105.1 Dysgonomonas sp. | reverse complement strand
ATAGAAAAGGACATATATGGCAGCTAACCCTCTTATGGCTTCTAGTTTTTGTAATTTTTGCATAAAAAAGTTATATTCTTGTATAGATATAAAATCCAATTTAATCGTGTCAAAAGTAGATAAAGTTTTGAAAAGTCTTGTGTATTTAAAATCCTCTTTGTCTCATTGCCTCAAAGGTCAATACAGCTGTTGATACAGATACATTCAGAGAATCTATTGCTCCACGCATAGGAATCTTAATTCTGGCATCTGCATACTGTAGCCAGAAATCAGTCAACCCATCAGCTTCTGTACCCATCACGATAGCTGAGGCTTGCGTAAAGTCTGTTTCGTGATACCATTGCGAAGCTTGTAATTCTGCGGCAAAGCTTTTTATTCTTTTTTCTTTCAAGAATGTAAGTGCCTCCTCAGATGTGCATACAGCTGTTGCTACAGTAAACGAGCACCCAACGCTAGATCTAATTGCATTAGGATTATAAATATCCGTAGCAGGATCGCAAACGATTACGGCATCTGCTTTGGCAGCATCTGCTGTTCGAAGAATAGCTCCTAAATTACCTGGTTTTTCTACAGATTCTAGGATAATTATGAATGGATTAGTAGGTAACGTTAGATCGCTTAATTTATTGCCCTTTGGTTTGGCTAAAGTCAATAAGCCATCAGAACCTTCTCTATAGGCTATTTTCTGAAATATAGGGAGTGTGACCTCAAATAATTTGGCATTATCGATGGTGTCCAAAACTCTTGGGTATTCTGTTTTCTGAAATAATTCGGGACAGATGAAGATGGAATCAATCTCATAATTGGCAGACAAGGCTAAGCTTAACTCTCTAGCCCCCTCTATAATAAATAGCTGTTGCTCTCTGCGCTCTTTGGCTTTGGCAGCGAGTTTTATGATATTCTTTATTCTAGCGTTTTGAGGGCTTGATATTTGTTCCATACTGTAAGAAATTTTAGAATAGGCAAATTTACAGAATAATTCACACAATATAGCCTTGCCGATAATTTAAATGTGAGGCATTAATCTTATCCAAAATTTCCATTTTTTCTCTACCTTTGCACTTACTTTGAAAGCAATAATGAAGAAATATAGGTTTAGAACTATCCAAATAATCTTACTATTTGGGATTGGCTTCTTTATTGCATGCGGATTGGCAGAAAGCGAAAGAAGGAAGCACGGAGTAATTGGTGATCTAGACCTACTATCAAGTGCAGAAGCTAGTTCTCAAAAACAAGATTCTATATATTCTTGCTTCCAAGGAAACTATCTTACTGTTTTCAATGACATGCATGAACTGCATATGGCTCAGGCTACTAAGTGGGGCTTTTCGCCAATGGAAACTCGTCGAGATACAAGTCGGATGAAAGGTAAGATAGTCTATCATAAACCAGGCGAGTACGAAAACTTTGTCGTGGATTCTCTTCCACATTCTATGCCTGTGATGATACCCGCAGTATCTAAATTGATAGAGGAAATAGCGATAGATTTTAGAGACTCTTTGAAGGTTTTAGATTATCCAGATCACAAGATATTAGTAACAAGTATTACCCGTACGGAGGAAGATATTAAGCAATTGCGCCGTATAAATGGCAATGCAATTAGTGATTCTGCCCATCGCTTTGGTACTACTTTCGATATCTCATGGCTCACCTTTCAGCGGGTGGATACACTAGATACTCGTATGGCATACAACAGCGTATTGAAAAGAACACTTGGCAAAGTGCTGTACAATATGCAACAACGCCAAAAATGTTACATTAAGTATGAGGAGCAACAAATGTGCTTTCATATAACTATTCGAAAAAATGATTAAACGCTACTTTATATATTTGGCCTACAATGGCGAGAACTATTGTGGATGGCAAATTCAACCCAAGTCTGTGTCGGTTCAAGAAACGATAGAGACAGCTATGTCAACAACTCTTCGCACGTCTATCTCTATTGTGGGTGCTGGGCGAACAGATTCGGGTGTACATGCTCGAACGATGATGGCTCATTTTGATTGCGATTTGGGAGAGGTTACGCCTGAGCAGTTAACATTTAAGCTCAATCATTTCTTGCCAAAAGATATAACAATCTACAAAATCGTGGAGGTTAATGCAGAAGCTCACGCTCGTTTTGATGCGCTTTCTCGCACCTATAGATACTATGTGACAACAGTGAAAGATCCGTTTGACTACAGACTGAAATACAAGATTCATGGCGACATTGATTTGGAGGCAATGAACACCTGTGCTAAAGTTTTGTTTGAATATATAGATTTCACAAGCTTCAGTAAATTACATACTGATGTGAAAACGAACAATTGTGAGATTATGCAAGCCCATTGGGTGCAAGAGGGCTCTGACTTAATTTTTACGATTCAGGCAAATCGTTTCTTACGAAACATGGTGCGCTCTGTTGTTGGTACATTGCTAGATGCAGGACGTGGTAAAATTGGAGTATCAGAAATGAGAGCAATCATTGAAGCAAAGGATAGAGGTAGAGCTGGATTTTCTGCTCCTGGGCATGCTTTGTTCTTAGAGGATGTAGAATATCCAGATACTATTTTTCAAATTTGAATATAACGACAAATAGATGGTAAAACTAAAAAGAAATACATTAAAAGATTTTATAGAAAGTGAGAAAACAGGAGGGCTTTTGCTCATCCTTTGTACCATTATTTCATTGCTCTTGGCAAATTCCTCTATAGGGATGAATTATGTGCAAATGTGGGAAGTCAATTTGGGCACTCATACTTTGGGCGAATGGATAAATGATGGTTTGATGGCAATCTTCTTTTTCCTCATAGGTCTAGAGTTAGTTGAAAATGCAAAAGATGGAGATCTTTCAGATATCCGCTCAGCTATGTTGCCTGTGTCGGCTGCTATTGGAGGAATGATTATTCCTGCGGGAATATATTTGGCATTGAATATGGGGACACCAACCGAGAGCGGTGCTGGAATTCCAATGGCTACAGATATTGCTTTTGCATTGGGTGTTCTTTCTCTTTTGGGAAATAGAGTGCCGATGTCACTCAAGGTATTTCTGACGGCTTTGGCTGTTATTGACGATTTGGGAGCAATAATTGTGATAGCAGTATTTTATTCTAGC
Source organism: Dysgonomonas sp. (assembly GCA_030151105.1). GTDB lineage: Bacteria > Bacteroidota > Bacteroidia > Bacteroidales > Dysgonomonadaceae > Dysgonomonas. Next base: position 5,541 of record JASLEN010000311.1, on the reverse strand, counting down.
AATCTTTCTATCGCTTATTTATTAGGTGCTTTAGGGGTATTTGCCTTGTTGATGATTTTGAATAAAGTATTGAAAGTGCAAACGCTCATTCCATACCTTTTGGGAGGGGTGGTGATGTGGTATTTGATGCTCAATTCGGGAGTACATGCTACTATTGCAGGGGTTCTTCTCGCAATCACTATTCCTTACAAAAAAGGAGTGAAAGGAAAAGAAAACCCCAATAGAATATTGCAATACTACCTTCATTATCCTGTTGCATTTTTCATTCTACCTATTTTTGCATTGGCAAATACAGCCATTCACTTAGAAGGGAATTGGGATAGTGCTATTGGTGAGCCATTTGCTTTGGGTATTTTACTTGGTTTGGTAGTTGGTAAACCTTTGGGAATTGGGTTGTTCTCATTCCTGTCCGTTAAGTTGAAGATGTGCAAACTGCCTGAGGATGTAAACTGGGTTAAATTGTTTTCGGTAGGGATCTTAGGGGGGATCGGATTTACGATGTCTATCTTTATAGCCCTTCTGGCATTTGACGATCAATTTGTAATCAACGAATCTAAGTTGATGATTATGCTTGCATCGCTAACTGCGGGTGTTATTGGTTTCGCAATATTGAAGTTTGAATTGAGGAATAAGTGATATAAATCTAGATACAATCAATGATAAAAAGTTCAAATCGTTGTGATTTGAACTTTTTTCTTGAAATGCACTTTTGCATGTTACAAAACCATGTATCTTGGCGTCTTAGAGGAGTAGAATGAAATCTAAACACAAAACAATATGCAAAAGAAATTTATACTTTTCATTAGCCTAAGCTTTTTGTCACTTGTAGTAGCAAGAGCAGACGAAAAACCAAAGGAAATCAAAGCATCATTAGACGCAGCTACTGTATTCTTTAATGGCGCCGAATTGACCCATAAAGCAACTTCGACAGTTGTGAGAGGAGTGAACGAAATTGCTATTTCGGGCTTAGGTCCTAATATAGATGTCAACTCGTTGAAAATAAGCACAACGAAAGGTGTAATTGTAGCATCGCACGAATATTCGTTAGACTATATCAATAAGAAAGCGGTCTCCTCAATGGAGAAATCGTTAAAAGACTCTGTGAAATTTTATGAGAATCAAATAAAAGATATTGATGTCAGTCTTCAAACAAATGGAGAGGTGATTGAGCTATTGAAGCAAAATAGAACTATATCAGGCACAGAAACGGGCTTGAGTGTAGTAGAGTTGACTAAAATGGTTGACTATTATACAGCCAAGTCAAAGGAATTATATAAAGACGCTTCTGCATTGCAACAGAAAAAAACATTGGCAAAAGAAGGGCTTAATCGAGTGAATGCTCAGTTGAGTCAAGAGTCAGCAAAAAATATAAAGGCAGTTGGAGTATTGAAACTAAACCTTAGTTCTCCAATGGCTACTTCAACCGATTTTGTAGTTACTTATTTTACTAAAAATGCAAGCTGGGCTCCTTATTATGATATAAATGTATCAAGTGCTCAAGAAAAAATAAATATTGCAAGCAAGGCAAAGGTCGCTCAAACAACAGGATTGGATTGGGATAAAGTGAAATTGGCTCTATCCACAGCTACACCTAGTGTAAACAAGGAGGCGCCATTGTTTGATGCTTGGTTTATAGACTTTCAGCAACCGTCCGTATTTAGTGTTTCGGGAGGAAGAGTGGCAGCTTTTTCTTCAGCTAAAGTTGCTCAAAACTCATACGCTTATGATGATGCAGTGTTTGAACGAAAAGAAGTAAATATTCGTGGAGCTTCGTCTATTGCAGAAACTGCTAAACCTATCTATGTGGTAAATGGAGAGGTAATGTCGGATCAAGAGTTTGGAAGTATAGATCCCGATATGATTGCTAGTATTAATGTACTGAAAGATGCTTCAGCAACCTCGATGTATGGTTCTAGAGCAGCAAATGGAGTGATAATGGTGACGACTAAGGGACTAGAAAATCTAGTGAACAGAGAAGATGGCGAATTGAGTGCTGTGTATAATATAGATTTGCCTTACACTATTCAAGGAAATGGTAAGACGCAAAGCATAGACTTGCAATCTCACTCTGTATCGGCTACTTTCAAACATTATGCTATTCCTAAACTTGATTCTGAGGTATTTGCATTAGCTGAAATTAGTGATTGGCAAAACTTAGGTTTGCTTTCTGGTAAAGCTAATGTGACCTATGATGGAACCTACGTAGGAGAGACAGTGATAAATACAGCATCTACACATACTAAGTTGACATTGACTCTAGGTGTAGATAAACGTGTGAATGTAAAGCGAGAAAAACTTCAAGACTTTAGTAGTAAAAAGACTTTCGGAAGAGATATAAGACAGGAATTTGTCTATAAGATTTCGGTCAAAAACAATCAAAATAAGCCTATCAACTTGGTGTTGAAAGATCAATATCCAATCTCTAAACAAAAAGACATAGAAGTAGAGCTTCTAAAAGATTTGACTCCAACAACTCACACCAACGAAGAGGTTGGCGTATGGGTTTGGGAGTTTGAGTTGGGAGCAGGGCAATCCAAAGAATTCAAAACAGGCTATACAGTTAAATATCCAAAAGATAGAACGATAAACATGCGATAACATGAAGTAAGTTATCAGTGACATAATTTTAAAACAAAACATAAAAAAGAATGAACAAGTATTCAATCCAATCATTTATTGACGAGACGAGACAAGATGATGCAAAAAATGATTTCTTCCAAATAGAGAAGCCTCACATGTTGGAGCTGAATCTGAATAATCAGACAGTGATGCTTAAAAAAGGAGCGATGGTAGCCTATGAAGGTAACGTGAGCTTCAAGCGTGAAGGTATGTTGAGCAAAGGAGTAGGAAACCTACTTAAGAAAGCTGTATCGGGAGAAGGAACTACAATGATGCTAACATCTGGTACTGGAAAAGTATATGTTGCTGATTTCGCAAAACGTATCAGAGTTCTATATTTAGAGAATGAGGCTATCAATGTGAATGGCAATGATGTATTGGCACATGAGCAAAGCGTTAAGTCAGATGTGAAAATGATGAAGAGCGTAGCTGGTATGATTGGCGGAGGTCTATTCCAAGTAAGATTGGAGGGAACAGGACACATTGCTGTAACTACTCATGGTGAGCCTTTGACTCTAGTTGTAGAGCCAGGGAAACCTGTATTTACTGATCCAAATGCTACAGTTGCATGGTCGGGTAACTTGAAACCAGAGGTGAAAACAGACATTTCTCTGAAAACATTTATTGGAAGAGGAAGTGGCGAAAGTATTCAATTGAAATTTGAAGGACAAGGTTGGGTAATAGTTCAGCCTTATGAAGAGTCTTACGGAACTGCTCAATAATACGCAGTCTATATATAGAAGCAAGATGGCAGGATTACTTTCGTTTGAGTAATCCTGCTTTGTTTTGTATCTTTGCAGCTTCTTTTAAAAAGTTTCAAAGATTATGTGGTTAGGACTGGCATTTTTATCTGCCTTTTTTATTGGGTGTTACGATATTGCGAAAAAGAAATCAGTGAATAATAATGCAGTTATTCCTGTTTTGTTTTTGAATACACTCTTCTGTTCTGTATTATTATTTCCTCTGCTCCTTATATCCCGATTGGCACCAGATGTTTTGGGTGGAAGTATTTATTTTCTGCCTTCTATTAGTTGGGAGTCACATGGACTGATTGTTATTAAATCGGCTATTGTACTCGTGTCGTGGATATTTGGCTATTTTGCAGTAAAGCATCTACCGCTCACTCTCACAGGACCTATCAACTCTACTCGTCCAGTGATAGCACTAGTGGGAGCAATACTTATTTTCGGAGAGCGATTAAATCTCTATCAATGGATTGGAGTATTGTTGACTATCATCTCATTTTATTTACTCTCTAGATCGAGTAAAAAAGAAGGCATTAGCTTCAAAAATAATAAGTGGGTCATATTTATGATTATCTCCACCATTGCTGGAGCTGTTAGTGGTCTGTACGATAAGTTCCTAATGCAACGGGTAGCTGCTACCTCGGTTCAGTTTTGGTTCAATACCTATCAGTGGATGATGATGTTGGTTGTCTTGATGTTAGTTTGGTTTCCAAGACGTAAGGTAACGAGCAAGTTTGAGTGGAGGTGGAGTATCCTTATATTTTCTATATTGTTGACTGCTGCTGACTTTGCTTATTTCTATGCACTGACTTTTCCAGATGCTATGATTTCCATTGTTTCTATGGTTAGACGCAGTAGCGTGGTGGTCTCGTTCCTAGGTGGGGCTTTAATTTTTAACGAAAAAAACTTAAAAGGAAAAGCTATCGACCTAGTGTTAATACTAATAGCAATGTTTTTCTTATATTTGGGTACAACTTCGTGACAAAGCGATGGTGATGAAATATAACTTATGAATAAACTACTAACTACTATATTATTATCCTTTGGTTTGGTAAGTGCTGCACTTGCCCAAGACATAAATGCGGTGTTTAAGAAAATGCCTAGAGATATTGTTTATGGTTTATCTCCAGACTTGAATGAGATGCTATTGGATAATCCAAAAGACACAACAAAGTTTGTGGCTACGGCTATCTACGAAAGTATTAAACGTAAGGCAATCAACCCTGATTTTATCTCGTTGCAAACATCAAAAGTAGGAACAACGAGTATTCGACTACTCCCTCTGATCAATGAGTCTAAAATAGTATGTGTGGTGCAAACTGTAGATGGAACTATTGCTGATAGCAGAATTAAGTTCTATACCGAAAAGTGGGAACCAATAGATGGTTCAGATTTGCTACCTCAAGAAAGGGATGTCAATTGGTTCATTAAATCTGATGTAGATCAATCTAGTGAAAAGTTTATACATGCAATGGCAACTCTGACTATGTTACCTATGAAGTATATACTCTCCGAAACTGAGCCAACACTATCTATCGAGTTTGAACCAAAAGGTTTTCTCTCTATCGAAGATTATAAAAATATAGAACCTTATTTGACTAAAGAACCCAAAGTCTTGAAATGGGATAAGGTGAGATTCAAATAAAATAAAAGCTCTAGTTTGCATAAACTAGAGCTTTTATTTTTATTCACTATCTGTTTCTAACAGATCGCCGTATTCGGTGTTCTTTTTTATATATGCTACAGTATAGGAGCAAATAGGTTTTACTTTCCATTTTTGCTCTCGTGCATATTCTAGAACGTACTTTGTAAGAGCCGCAGCGATGCCCTTTCCTCCTAGTTCACTAGGAACGTATGTTCCTGTAACGTGCATCACTTTGTTGTCCGATAGGGTATAAATAACCTTGGCTACAAAGCTATCTACAGTTGTTTCAAAACAATTTTCAGATTCGTTGTGTATTATTTCTAGCTGCATGATTCTTCTTTTTTAATTTATTGTTTTTTTCCTCCAAAGCTGAAGCTAACAGGAATAGGGAGTGGAGATTGTACTCTGGTTTCTCCTATTTTAAATGTTGGACGAAGCACTACAGAAACAGTTGATGCTCTACTACCCATGCCCAATAAGTTCTTTGTGATTTCAGAAACTGCATCTTTCGAGTTGTCTTTCATCAAACTA
>JASLEN010000296.1 GCA_030151105.1 Dysgonomonas sp. | reverse complement strand
CTTCCAATAGAGGTGTAATGTTGGGATTCGATTCTTTGAGAGGGGCATACTTATCTCCTAAGTAGTCGTTTGAGACCATATAGTCTTTTAATATAGTATCCTCATCTACTCCCAAAGCATGGAGTACCAATGCTGCAGCCATTCCTGTTCTATCCTTGCCTGCTGAACAATGAAACATAAGAGGTGTTTCTTGATCAGATTGTAGATGTACAAAAAAAGATTTATAGCTTTCGATGCTAGCTGAATCTGTAACTAGGCTTTCATTTAGTTTTATCATTATCTGTTCCATTTCGGCTTCAGATTTCTTTGCTATTTCTTCAAATGCAAGAACACTACCTGGAGATATCGTCAGCTTATAATTATTTTTCAATGAGGATGGATTCTTATCGGGCGCAGCATCCATCTCGTTTTCGGTTCTGAAATCCACAATCGAAATTAGCGGAATACTAGACAAGTAGTTTAAATCATCATCGGTCAGATGATTTAAGTCATCTGATCTGAAAATCTTGCCCCATTTAGTATATTTACCATCTCTGGTTTTGAATCCTCCAAGATCTCTAAAGTTATAACCTCCAGACATAGGTAAATGAGTCTCAGCAAGAAAAGCAGTCCCTAATGGTGTTATTAGTTGAAAATAGGAGCGATAGTTACTAGATACATCTATCGAAAATGTTCCTTCATCTTTTCCTTCTAATATCGGTTTAGTCATATCTATGCTGTCAATTGAATTTCCAGCATATAATTTCCATTCTGTATTATTTAAAATTTTGAGTGAGGCACTTTTAGTTTGCTTATCTCTCACTATTGTTGCGTCTTTGGTCAATTCCTTCCCTGAGTATCCTAGTTTCATTGTTTGGTCTTTGCACGAAAATAGAAATAAAAGAGATACTAGAGCAAGTGCTAAATGTATTTTTGGATATACTTTATTCATATTTTCTTTAGTTTATTCTATACCTGATCTTTAAAATAAGAGCAGTAAAGTCTATGAGGTCAAAGTTAGTAAGAATTCGCACAAGAACATGTTCTCGGATGCTAGTATTTAAAACAAAGTGTTAAAATAATTTCATATACTCATGAGAATCGGATTGAGAATGAAAAAAAGCTACAAGGACACCTCCTTGTAGCTTTCCAAAACACAATATAATTGATTTTAATTAAATCAAAAGACTTTAAATTAAAAAATCGCACTTACATTTTTTAGCAATGTTGTGTATATCCTAGTAACGATATCAATATCTTTCTCTAATACAACTTTTTCTAGACCTATTGAAACAAATGTATTTTGGTCTTCACCTAATTTTTCTTCAGTCGAGTAGTCAATGGAGAAAGCTAAGACACTATCTACTCCCTTGTAAGAGGTTGCTGAAGCATTAAAATAATAGTTTTGAGAATCTCCTACCTCTTGTTGTTGCTCTTTATTTAAGTGAACAGCCATAGTACTTATACTAGACTCTTTAGATTGTCCGAATTTCTGCTTCTTACTATTTAGCTTTATATCACTTTCTATTACTTTAGAAGAAAGAATATTTGATGAGAAAATTTTCTCAGACTTAGATTGTTCTATCTGTCCTGAAACAAAGGCTGAAATAATAGGGTTTTGTTCTATTTTTTCGATTAATAGATATTCATCAACCGATTGTATGTCATAAGCTTTAGCAACATCCACTACATTAAGTATTTTGAGAATTTGACCTTTATTATTTATCCGAATGTATAAAGGGACTCCATCTAGTGCAGTTGCTAACTTCATAATGGGATCACAGCCTACAGCTGAAGAGCTATAACTTGCTGATACATTGAATCCTCTAATCTCTAATTCAATATCAACGCTGTCTGTAGTCCAACTTGCTAAACGTACTGCTAGCGAATATACTGCATCTGAATATGAAATTTTTCCAGCATTCTTCACTTGACAATACAATCTTCCATTGAATGCATAGTTCTTGCCCATCTGAGGTTTAATAGATGCTTGGATAAATGGATTGTAGTTAGAAACTGAAGAATATTTATATGCTGGCATTGTTCATCTCATTTAATTGTTTCAAGACTTCCTGAGGTATTAGTTTAAACCTCAAATATAGTCATTAAACAATAAACTAGAGATAATGTTCTCGAATATTGTTAAAATATTCTCACGTCTAAGATGATTTAACAGAATTAATCGTGTAGATTTCTTTTCCGAAGGTATTTTAACAAATAATCAGGTCTATCGGTTTGAATGATTGTAGCTCCCAGAGAGTCTATCAAATATCCATAAACAGAGTCTGCATCATTCAATGCCATATCATCATCATGTCCTCCCGTAAGTGTATCCCACATGGTATTGTACCAAATAAGAGTTCTATTATTCAATTTGTCACGCATCTGTCTTGGCTTGGGATTGGTATCCTTTTCGTAAATGAATTCTATTATTGGGGGCTTCACAAAACCGAGGTAAGAATCCACTTCTTTCTCAGCATAGTTTGTGTCTAAATCTATGATGGGCATCAAAAAGGTTTTCCATGTTAAATAGTTATGAAATTGCACTCTTGTATCTGCAAAGGGCTTTTCGGACTTTAATATCACATATTGTTGTGTGCCTGTTTTTTTCAATAGTCTGTAAACGTCATCAATGTAACGGTCAGCTTTGTCGATATTTAAGATAACTTGTCCTTTTGTTTTCCGTAAAACTTCTTCGAGAGTTGGAACTTTTTCGGAGGTACGTATTCCGATTCCATTTCGCAATCTTACATTTTTCAACGAGTCTAGTATAAGTTCATCCACTCTGCCCATACCCGTAGTAGTTCGATCAATTGTCTCGTCGTGCATCAAAATCAGATGTTTATCTTTGGTACGTTGGATGTCAACTTCTACGATATCTACTCCGATGTCTATTGCATTTTGAATTGCCAACATCGAATTCTCAGATGCATATCTCCAATGCCCTCGATGAGCAGCTACAAGAACCGAACTTCTATCTTTTGTCTCAATCTTTTTCCTTGTTATATCAGCCTTATTCTGAGCATTGAGGAATATTGGTAGCGCTAAAATAAAAATGATTAGAAAACGTAAAGTAAAGCACTTCATAAAACTCCCATTTATCTATTTAGTTTTTTTTCGTCATCAAACATAATCACAATGTGATTATATCCAAATGCGTTTAACAATGGAGTCAAAACTAAAGTTGTGTTTGCTCTTGCTTTTTGTGTCAAGTCAATCATTTTGGACTGGCGGATTAACTCTTTTTCAGCATGCTTATATGCCTCATCCATCAATGAAGTAGTTTCCCACAATCCATAAGTCATGTCATACACTCTTGACTTTGAGTGATCCACTTTAACATGGCATATCTCAGGAGAAGGTAAATGCAGTACGACAGAATCACCAGCAACGACTACCCTATCTTCTGTTATTTTAGACAAGTCAACACAAGCTATTATTTCACCATTGATCATTAGCGCTGTTTTAGCATTTGGTAACCATTGGCGCATTTTCTTATATTCAATAATGTCTTGTATATTATATTTTACAACTTCTAGCTTACCCATACTTTCTATCTTATCCACTATCACAGAATGTGTAATATAGACATCCTCAGGCTCACTTCTCATCTGACTGTAAGTAATGAAAGCACCTACAATAGCACCCAAAAGAAATATAATGATATATATAATTAGTCTAACTCTCATGTCTTTTCGTTTCTTTGTGTTTAATTTGATCTCAAATATAGTCTTAAATTCTACAAATTTAATGTAGTCCATTTTCAACAATCAAAAAAATAGACTAATTTTACACACCATTAATAAGATTTACGCTAATATAACTATTCAAATTTACTCATCGACATTTGGCTTCTAATGAATTAAGTTTCTTGAAGCTATTTTTTTATGCAAATAAGAATAGATTGTTACACTTGGACAGCTTACAAACAACATGAGACTATATTTCATCCTATTTATATCTTTTTTATTCTTCTCATCTTGCAAGGAGTACACTCCTCAGGAACAATTTGAAAGATTTGAGTCACAATATACAGATGGACAGTATTTGAAAGCAAAAAAGACTTTGAACAAATTATTATCACTTGATAGTACGTCTGTACAACTATATAATTCTAGAGGGCTTTGCAATCTAAAACTCAAACAATATGAAGAAGCGATAGAAGATTTCTCAACTTCGCTAGATTTGGAAGACGAAAATATCCTAGCAATGACTAGACGAGGTGAGGCTAAAGCTTTAAATAAAGATTATTTAGGAGCTATTGAAGATTTACGTCAAGCCATTGTTGCTAAAGGATTCAAGCCTATTTCTGATAGTATCTTCACTTATGCGAGTCAGTATCCAGAGCTCCATACCGACCCTTTATTTTTCGATATTGTTTATCTACGAGGGAGAGCCTATTATAGTATTTTTGAACTTTATTTAGCATTAGATGATTTCACTCTTTGCATTGAAGCATCTCTAAATGCAAGTATAGATTCTAAGTTCGACAAGATTCCAGAATGCTATTATTGGCGAGGGCATACCCTTGCCAGAATGGATGAGACTAAACGAGCTTGTGTAGATTTACAAATTGCTGCCGATTCAGGTATATTGCAGGCTGTAAAGGATATAGAAGAGATTTGTAAATAGAATAGAACTTGCTTAAAAGTTATCTTATCTTTAATTGGTTGCCTTTTCAACTATAATTCATATATTTGAGCCCAATTAATAATAAGATTTATTTATGCTACAATTACTATACGTCATCTACCAATGGATTATTTTCATTCCATTACTTATTCTGAGCACTATTTGGTGTACACTTACCATCATTATCGGATCTACTTTGGGTAATAATAAATTCTGGGGATATTATCCTGGTGTAGTTTGGGGACGTTTTGTATGTGCAGCTGCTCTATCTAGGGTATTTGTCAAACGAAATCCCAATTTAGACAAAAATCAATCGTATATTTTTGTCGCTAATCATCAAAGTGCATTTGATATTTTTCTAGTGTATGGTTATGTTGGTCACAACTTCAAGTGGCTGATGAAAGGCGAAATGAAAAAGATGCCACTAGTGGGAGCTGCTTCAGCAAAGGCTGGACATGTTTTTGTGGACAATAGTAGTCGCAAAGGAATTGTTGATACCATGAGACAGATGCGAGGAACCTTGAAAGATGGTATTTCAACGGTTGTTTTTCCTGAAGGGCATCGAACTCCAGATGGAAAAGTTGCTGAGTTTAAGAAAGGAGCTTTTCAGACTGCACTCAGTTTAAAACTACCAATTGTACCACTAACAATTTATGGAGCTTACGACATACTGTCGATAGGTTCTAAA
>JASLEN010000210.1 GCA_030151105.1 Dysgonomonas sp. | reverse complement strand
CTCTACTGCAACTTGTTTACGTTTGATATCAGATAGTCCAAATCCTTCTCCAAACAATTCTTTACGACGCTCAATCAAAATCTCATCAACTAATTGTTCTTTTGTTTTTGCTGAAAGGTCAGGTCTAGCTGCTCCACGTATTTCGCGAAGTTCGTTAAGTTTCCCAATTGCATCACTCAATTTATTTTGCTCTGCCAAAGCTTCTGCTTCAATCAAAAGCATCTCAGGCTTGCGCATCAATACAATATCAGCTGTTTTATCTGTTTTGTATTTAAACTTTTTATACATCAAACCACCTTTATAACGCTTCAAATCCCATTCAAATAGTTCGACACGAACATCATTTTTATCATAGTCATCTCCATCTTTAAACAATTCTTTGAAATACGGATCAGCAAAATAGCTGTAATAATAAGAAGACTCAGACGAAACATCCTTATAGTTAAAGCTATAGCTTGCTGCATCTTGGTAAGTAGCTTGTCCATGCCCCCATATCCACTCATTGTTTGCTCTATCATTGAATCCTGTTAGGTATTCATTTTTGGTCATCCATTTAGCTTCTTTGTGAGCAATGGCTGCATACTTTTGTGCAGCTTCCCAATCAGTCCCTTTTTGTAGATAGAGACGTGCCAACACTCCAGCAATTACTTGTTCATTCATTTGATGCTTTGCAGTTCTTTTAACACTTGCACTCAATCCATAAGCAGCCAACAAGTCCTCTTCAGCTTGTTTATAAACATCTCCAACCGTTCTTCTAAGATTTCCCTGTGTTTTCAATGTTGTTGGCTCCAAGTAAATAGGTACACTGAGAGCATTTGCATCGTAGGCATACGAGTGAGAATAGAATGTAGCCAAATTGAGATAAACATATCCTCTAAGTGCATAGGCTTGCGCTTTGATCGACTTCTTCAAGTTCTCATCTCCTGGCACATTATCTATTTTCGTAATCAAGTGGTTCGTATTATCAATCACTTTGTAGGCAATAGTCCAAACACTTTCGGTAGTATAGGCACTAATACTAAACAAGCTAGTAAATGAATAATGCCCATAGTATCCATATTTGTTAGGCTGCATAGCCACATCATTTGCCATGGCATCACTTGCCAGCAAAACTGTTGACCAACCTGGATTTTGGTACGTAAAGTACGTATCCATCATGTATGCCCATGTACCATCAAGCACATAATTAGCATTCTGAGCATTCTCAAAAACGATACCTTCTGGCACTGCATCAGTTGGATTTGTATCCATATCGCAAGAATATACTCCTAGAGCAAGGGCAAGTATGTATATATATTTTTTCATTTTTCTCATCTTATAAATTAAAATTTAACTATCACCATTTACTTAAAATCCTAGGTTGAAACCAAACGACATGGTTTTCATTGCTGGATATCTAAAATATGTACCTCCTGTGATAGATTGCTCTGGATCTAGTCCTTGCTCTCCAAATATTGTTAAGAAGTTTTCTGCTTGAGCATATACTCTCAAACTATTGATACCAATCTGGCGCAACAACGGCTTAGGAATAGTATAACCTAGCGAAATGTTCTTCATACGCAGATAATCTGCATCTACCAGAAAACGAGTAGAAGAGCTTGTCCAAGCATAAGCATTTGTAGTTTGTAAACGTGGTATATCTGTTTGTGTATTTTCAGGGGTCCATCTATCAAGCATATCTACAGACATTGCTCGTCCTGCCGAACTACCATTGTGCAACAATCCAGTTTTGTCTCCATTATAGATTTTACCACCTAATGAATAAGCAAAGAGAGTTCCAAAATCAAAATCTTTGTATTTGAAGTTGATGCTAAATCCTCCAGTCAAATCAGGTAAAGAAGTTCCAGCTATGATTTTTGAGTCTTCATTATTAGCCTCATCATATATTTCAGTTTTCACTCTTTCGCCATTCACTGTTTTGTACCACTGAGGCAATCCATTTTCAGGATTTACACCAGCCCACTCCACTAGATAAAAATCGTAGATTGAACCACCTACCCATAATAATTTATTACCTGAGATAATTCTCTCCCCAGGAAGTGAAGTAATCTTATTTTTATAATGTGTTGCATTCAACGACAACTCTAATTGAAAATCTTTAGTCTCCACTGGTACACCTGTTACAATAAATTCCACACCAGTATTTTTCATAGACCCTATATTTGCCAAATATCCTCCATAGCCTGCTGACAATGCCATAGGAATTTCGAATAACAAATCTTTAGAACGTCTGTTGAAATATTCAATAGATCCAAATAGTCTTTTGTTGAAGAAGCCATAGTCGATAGCAATATTCAAGTTCAGGTTAGTCTCCCATTTCAAATTAGGATTAGCTAGAGAACCTGTTACAAAACCTGGCAATCCCAAGTTTGGCTTCATATCGAACAATGATTTGTAACCATAATACGTAGAGATTCCATCATTTCCTTGTCCTCCATAACTTCCTCTAAGCGTTAGAATAGAAATTTCTTTTACATCTTTCAAGAAATTTTCTTGATTGATTCTCCACGATGCTCCTACCGACCAGAATGTTCCCCAACGAGTATCCTTGTGGAAGCGAGATGAACCATCAGAACGAAGAGATAGTGATCCAAAATATTTGTGAGCATAATTATATTCAGCATTTGCAAAATAACTCAAAAGCTTATATGAGTCTCCACTTCCTGAAAAGTTTCCTAGCAAACTAGCTGCCACAGGCTCTTCAAATCCTAGAATAGGGAAACCTGATCGACTACCATAAAAATTATTCGTATTGTACTCATAATACTCTTGCCCCAAAAGCACTTTCATATTATGCACATCGTTGAATGTACGTGTATAAGTTAATACATTATTTCCCGTAAATCGTGTATCACGGTAGTTATATTTGCTCACACTTCCTCTGATTTCGTTGTAAGAAGAAGAACCAATTTCAGGGTTGGTATAGTTGTGATTTACTCTATTAGCAAAGTCTAAGTTTGCACTTCCTCTATACATCAAGCCTTTGTAAAGATCAATTTCGATAGATCCTCTCAACGATGCCATTTCACGCTGTCTTCTATTAAAGTCATAAGCAGAAGAACCTAAGTGATTGTATTTTGGATTGGCTGCCGATGGTCTGTAGTGATTTGCTGTTCCATCACCATATCCATAGTCATACGTTTTGACACCATCTTTAAAGTTACCATTCTCATCTCTCACCCAAATTGGATAGAAATTTGGCATACTTCGTGCAAAGTTGATTGTATTTGCCAAGCTACTATCGTCTCCTGCTGGAGATTTAGAATCACTATGAGTCAATGAGATACCTGTATTAAATCTCAACCAAGAAGTTATATCTCCATTTAGATTTACACGAGCTGAATATCTTTTGAAGTCAGATGCCAAAGCAATCCCTTCATCGTTCAAATAGCCTAGTGATACATAATAAGCCATTTTTTTGCTTCCTCCAGAAAAGCCCAATTGAGCTTCCATACGTTTAGCATTCTGGGTATATTCTTTTTCCCAATCATCATCCCAAAGTGGAGTTGCACCATCTGCAAGCTTTCCATCCACACCTACTGGACGTGGATAAGCTGATCCATAAGGATTAATTCCCAGTCTCTTTGTCAATTGATCTGACGCATATTCTGCTGCTACTTCAGGAGCTTTATTTTCTCTGTAAAGTTCTTGATTACGTAAAGCTTCCCAATACAATTGATAATAGTCGTTGGTAGATACTTTTTTGTAATCTTTGATAGCTCGAGACGAGAAGCCATATTTGAAGCTAGCATCTATTTTCACTTTGTCATCTTTTGTTCCTTGCTTAGTAGTAATGATTACCAACCCATTACCTGCACGAGAACCATAAAGAGCTGTAGAAGCAGCATCTTTCATCACACTCACCGATTCTATATCTGCTGGATTAATAGCACTCAAATCTCCATCATACGGAGCACCATCTACTACATATAGCGGCTTGCTAGAAGCATTAATAGATCCTACCCCTCTAATGTAAATAGCTGCCTCAGAACCTGGCTGACCCGATGATGCTACAGATTGCACACCTGCTGCTGTACCCTGTAGAAGTCGAGACACGTTACTCACTTGTGCTTGTGCTATTTTTTCTTTGCTCACTGTAGAAGCTGCACCTGTATATCCAGCTTTGGATGCTGTTCCATAAGCTACAACAATAACCTCATCAAGCAAAGTATCATTAGAGTCCAAAACCACATTTTGAGTTTCACCAGTCACTTTCACCTCTTTGCTATGAAAGCCTATAAAACTCAGCACCAATACTCCATCACTAGGCACTGCTGCAACTGAGTAGTTTCCATCCCAATCGGTTGTTGTACCATTGGTAGTTCCTTTTATTACTACTGACACACCTGTCAGGGGTTCACCTTCGCTATCTGTCACCCTCCCTTTCACAGTCTTGCTTTGAGCCGATAAGCCTAATATGCTAGAGGTGAAAATTAGTAGAAAAATTAATAGTTTTTTTCCCATCTTCAATTTAAAATAATATTAGTTAAAATTTTAGCGTAACGCTACGCTGTAACACATTATACCCAAACATCTATCGTTCTTCTTTTAATAAAAGACAAAGATGCACAATTTGTTTTAAAATTCGACAATACACATACATTTACACATAACAAATAGATTTTAATTTTACATTTTGAACATTCTAAACTTTTTAAAGCAAAAAAAAGATGGTTTCGGGAAATCCGAAACCATCTTCTATATTTTTTAACGTTTTGCAATCTTACACTGCCACTACGCCTTTTATATGTGGATGAGGATCATACCCTTCTAGCTCAAAGTCTTCGTATTTGAAATCGAAGATGCACATGACATCTGGATTGATTGTCATGGTAGGCAGGCATTTACAGCAACGACTAAGTTGCAGTTCTACCTGTTCCATATGATTGCTATAGATATGAGCATCACCAAGGGTATGCACAAAGTCACCAGCTTTTAGACCAGTTACTTGCGCCATCATTTGCAATAATAGAGCATAGGAAGCGATATTGAAAGGCACTCCTAAGAAAATATCAGCACTACGCTGATAGAGTTGCAGACTCAATCTACCATCTGCCACATAAAACTGAAAAAATGCATGACACGGAGGCAAATTCATATTCTGAATATCTGCTACGTTCCACGCATTAACAATTATTCGACGTGAGTCGGGATTATTTTTAATCTGCTCCACGACTTCGGATATCTGGTCTATATGTCCTCCTGTATAGTCAGGCCATGATCTCCACTGATAACCATAAATATGTCCCAAGTCTCCACTTTCGTCAGCCCACTCGTTCCATATTCTTACACCATTGTCTTGCAGATATTTTACATTTGTATCTCCTGCTAAGAACCACAACAGCTCGTGAATAACTGATTTTAAATGAATCTTCTTTGTAGTCAATAATGGAAATCCTTCTTCAAGATTATAGCGACTCTGGTGACCAAAAACACTAATGGTTCCTGTCCCCGTCCTATCTTCTTTTTTTACACCTTCTTTGAGTACTCGTCTCAATAGATCGTGATATTGTTGCATATTGGATTTCCTTATTTGTAATGATTCTGAACAAAGATATAAAAATATATGAGAGCTAAATACTTTTTTTGATTTTAGCTCTCATTTTAACATTTCAGTATTTCTTTAGCTTATTCAGCTGTTTCTACATCTCCTCCAGGCACAATTAGTTTGTATCCTTTACCATGAATATTGATGATTTCGATAGTTGGGTCAGGACGTAGCAATTTACGCAGTTTAGTAATATAAACGTCCATACTTCGAGCATTGAAATAGTTGTCATCTACCCAAATTTGCTTCAATGCATGATTTCTTTCCAGAATATCGTTTGCATAAGCACATAGTAGCGCCAACAATTCCGATTCTTTGGTTGTCAATTTTGTACTTTCTCCATGGATAGTTAGAATTTGCTTTTGAGTATCAAATTCCATGTTTCCATAACGATATACTTGTTGCTCTTTAGTACGTTTACCTTTCACACGGCGAAATATTGCTTCTATACGCAACACCAACTCTTCCATACTAAATGGTTTGGTGATATAGTCATCCGCACCTGCTTTGAATCCTTCTAGAATATCATCTTTCATATTTTTGGCTGTCAAAAATATGATTGGCACTTCGGTATTGATTTGTCTAATTTCTTTTACAAGTGTAATACCATCTTTCTTTGGCATCATCACATCTAAAATACATAGATCATATTTTTCTTTCACAAAGCCTTTGTATCCAACTTCGCCATCTGTAAACAAATCTGTATCGTAGCCCTTCGCTTGAAGATACTCTCTAAGAAGCATTCCTAAATTCTCATCATCTTCGCACAAAAATAATTTTAATTTCTCTTCCATAGCTAATAATATTTGTTCTATAATTTTTTTATTTTGTTTTCACTAAAGGGAGTGTAATTATAAATCTAGTTCCCTTTCCTACATCACTTTCGGCTTTGATTGTACCTCCGTGATCTTCTACTATTTTTTTGACATATGCCAATCCAAGTCCAAACCCTTTTACATCGTGTCTATTACCTGTGGACACTCTGTAGAATCGTTCAAATATTTTCTTTGCATCTTCTTTCTTTATCCCTAGTCCATTGTCTTCTACCCAAAGTTGTAGCTTGTTGCCTACATTTTTGGTTCTTATCATTAGCTCCAATGGCACATCTTCTCGTCGATATTTTACAGCATTATCCAATAAATTAAACAAGACATTGGTAATGTGCATTTTATCGGCATTCACATCTGCGTCCACAGCTTGCAAGTCGATATCTATCATTCCTCCAAACTTCTCTACTTTTATCTGAAAAGTGTTGGCTACGGATGCTACAATATCGTTCATCTCCAATTCTTTGAACTTCAATGTTGCTTTTTGCTTTTCGAACAATGACATTTGAAGAACTTTTTCAACTTGAAAGCTTAGACGCTCTGTTTCATCATTTATCACTCCCGAGATGTGTTTAAAGACCTCTGGCGATTTCATGATTGCACCATCTTTTAGCATCTGTGCTGCAAGTGAAATTGTTGACACTGGTGTTTTCAACTCATGTGTCATATTATTCATAAAGTCATTTTTCATTTCCGACAAACGCTTTTGACGGAAGGTAATCGTGATCATTATTATGAACGTAACCAATAATATAAATGTAAACATCACCGCAGGCACAAGGAACGAAATCTCTTGAAAGATATACGTATTCTTTGATGGAAAGTGTACTTTCAACCAAGTTGATCTTTCAGGCGGATCGTTAGGAAAAAGCGCTTGAGTATAAACTGAATTACTCTCCGACTCTTCAAATTGTGCTTGCCTATATATTGGTTTGTTATTTTTATCTACTATTTCATAAAAGAAAGGTAACTCTATACCATTCTGTCTAATTTCATTTCTGATTTCATTTTCTAGAGTTCTAAACTCTACACGCTCTTCGATTGGCTTTTTATTAGGAGCCTCTAATAGTTTAGCAACTAGATCATCAATATTGTCACGTTCGTGCAAGTAGCGACGAATCATCTCATCTTGAATATCTGAGGATGCTCTAGTCACCGAGTTACCACCTCTTCTATTTGGTGACAAAAATACAGATCCTCCTGTACCGCCAGCACTAGTTATTTCTTCATAATGCTCAAAAGATAATGCATACTGATCTGGTGCAATTACCTTCTGACTATATCTTCTTATTATATTTCTTCTCTCTGGCGACCGCTGACCGTATGGTCTTTTTGTCTTTGCATCTAGTTCTTGATATAGATACATTTTAGTCTGATCGAGCTCTAGATTTCTTGCAACTTGATACAAACCACGTCGCACCGCTTCGTCAAAGTGATTGCTCCTATCTTGACGTGCTTTACTTACATATTCTATCTGCAAGTAAAGAAGCCCAAAGAAAGCAACTGCCATTATTACAGCTAATATCCAAATCGTAGATTTTCTCATTCAACTTACTTCTGAAACTACATGTGTACCCATATAACGTGTACAATATAAGAACATTTTTTTGATGTTGTATAACAGACGCCTACTATTTTAACATTTTAAAATTGTTTTTGTTCGCCAATTCTAATAATACAAGATGGTATAGATTCCTTATTAAGATACATATTATTTTTGAATATTCGCTTACTCAAGGAGAGTAAATCTCACACTCACACCAAAGTTGGTGTTGGTAGTGGGATATGAGGTAGCCGAAATCAATGGCTTATTGAGCACTCTATCGAAGAACGCACGCAGTGTCAGAGCTCTACTGATAGAATAATCAGCAGAAAACATCAACGTGATAGTAGTAGTTCCGCTAGTTGCTTGTGTAAAGTTTTCTTCTATTTTTCTGATTAATGCATGGTTTGAGCGATGTGACAGATCTGCCTTTACCGTCAAATCATTATTGAAACCTTCCGAGTTTTTAGAAGTCAATCCTATCAAACGATTAAACTCATTGATACGATAGCCTAGACCCACTATGACCTCATTTTGTAAAGATTCTACAATTTGGTAGGCTGAGATGTTTAGATTTAACACTCTAGCTTTGTTAAATTGAGCATTCAATGACATATTATTATTGAGTGTTCCATTTACCCCAAAGAGTGGATTGAATGACTCACTAATACTCACTGATGATATATCATAAGGTGAATTTGGTACTGGTGTTCCAGACAAAGCATCTCTTATGAAACCTAAATTATCACCCGCATTCGCTCCTACCCAACTTGTATATGAGTTGTAGCCGCCCACTTGATAGAATGATTGATAAGCATGATTAAATTGTAGAGCTTTCACTTTGTCCTTCAAGAAAGTCATACTTGCCAATCCATCGTAAGTCATTGTCCAATTGGGCAATATAGATGATAGAGAAGGAAAAGCAGATAATGATATCTTATTCACATCTTTTCCTGTATATGCAGCTAAGAATGCAGGGATTAACACATCAGCAGAGTTAGGATTAACAGCATTCACATTGCCATTATATTCCTTACCTGCCAAACCTGGTAGATCTCTCATAAATCCTTCAGTAGGATATCTTGTGCCAGTATATTTATTTTCTAAACGATTTTGAATGATACTTCTATTATCTAAGAATTTTTGGAAAACATCTGATTGATAATTATCCGCAGCTTTACTTTTCTTGAAGCTAGATGAAAGAGAAATAGTTGTGATCGAAAAATTACCACCAAAAGTCTGTGGCGAACCATCAAACATATATTGTATTTCGGTTCGTTTATTATTCTCTCTCGAAGCATTTAGATTGATTCGCATACCCTTGAATGGTACAACATCAGCTCTCAAGTCCAATTTCTCAGCCTGATTATAAATTGCAGGACTCACATTAATTTCATTCATCACTAACCAATCTCTGCGCAACGATTTATCCACATAGCTTGGGCCTCCTTGCATTCCAAATGCAAAACCGACTCCTGGTGCATAACCATAATCACTCGTATTTCCTTGTCCGAACACGCTTCCTACCATTGGTTTGAAACCTGATAAATAAGTTTCATTTCTCCTAGAGTAATTTACATTTACTGAACGAACAGACATTAAGGCTCGTGCTGAATATTCTGAGATCTCGACTAAAACTTTCGGCAGTTCCTTTGGTTCTTTTTCGGCTATATTAAGTACCAATTGTGCTGTATCTTTGTTAGCTATCACAATTGTATTTTCATCCACTTTCTTAAACTTCAACTTATATTTCTTTCTGCCTGAAAAAGCAGTCACCTCCAAATCCTTTGATTTCAGATTATGCTTAATAGTCGTTGTTGTGTCTTCTTGCAGACGAATAGTTTGCTTAAATGCTCTTTTCTTTTTCTCTGGTGCAGGACGACGATTGTCTGGACGCTTACGCCCATCAAATCTATCATTCACTTTTTTGAG
>JASLEN010000200.1 GCA_030151105.1 Dysgonomonas sp. | reverse complement strand
TTTTCCCTGGTTTTGAAGATGTCATTGCCAAACCTTTTTTATTGGTTAGCATATTGATGAGGGATGATTTACCTACATTGGAGCGTCCGATAAAAGCATATTCGGGCTTCCCATCTTGTGGCCCTTTCTTATAATCTGTATTGCTGATTAAGAATTCAGCACTCTTTATAATCATAGTCTTTTCTACTTCTAATTAGAAATTTAGTATTGATGTAAAGGTACGGCTAAAAAATAAAAGCTTAGCAAAAGAATAAAAGTATTCTAGGTGTTGCTTCTCTTTTCAGCTTATAAGTTACTAAAAAAATATGAGAATGAAGGGGAGTGAAGTGTTAATTCTCGGAATTGAGATTTTTACGTAGAGTCTGCGTAGGGTAGAAGACTGCAATCAACCCAATAGCAGAGATCGTAAATAGAGTGATTAGAATGTCAATAGCTTTTACAGCCACAGGATAAGCATCAGTAATCATCATCTCAGGAGCACCTCCAAGTTTGAGGAAACCAAAGGTTTGTTGCAGATAGCATATTATGAATCCTAAAATAGCTCCAATTATTGCTCCCATACAAACGATGAGCCATCCTTGGTAAAGGAATATTCTTTCTATCAATTGGTTGTTTGCTCCCATACTTCTTAGGATGGAGATATCTTCTCTTTTCTCGATGATGAGCATAGATAGTGACCCAACAACATTGAATATGGCAATGGCAGAAATAATGATTACAATCAAAAATGTCATCCATTTTTCGATACTTAGCATCTTGTACATCTGCTCTTGTTGTTCCAGCCTGTTTTTTACAACATAGTTTTCTCCTACTATAGTCTGTAGTTCTTTTTTTACGACAGAAGTTGATATTCCCTCTTTAGTCTTGATGTCTATAGAGGTGACTTCATTTTCGTAGTTGAGTATTTCTCGTGCCAAGTCGATGGATATAATAAACATTTGTTCATCATATTTCGCCTGATTCAACGCAAAAACTCCAGATAGAAAGACTTGAGATTCGTTGAATGAAGTGGATGGATTCATCATGTTGACCCTCACATTTCTTTTGGGAACATATATCTCGATAGGACTTAGAAACCCAGGTCTGACACCTAGCTCATAGGCTAGGGCAGCTCCCATCACTCCATAGTCTATATCGCCAGTTCGCAGCTGAAACTGTCCATTGATGATTAATTGGGGCATTGCTGCAAGATTGACAAATTCAGAGGATACTCCTTTGAAAAGAATTGGCTTTTGACGATCAGAATATTTGATAAGTGCATTTTCCTCTAATGATTCCGAAATAAGTTCAACTTCTTCAAGTTGTGCTATTCGTGTAAGGTTAATGCTGTCCTTACTGAATACTTTGCCATATACTGGTTTGATTTGCAAGTCGGGATCGAAAGCTCCAAATGTTTTATCTGCCATCAATGAAATGCCGTTGAATACGGATAATATACAAATCAAAGCAGCGGTTGCGAGTACAATTCCACATACAGATATTGTAGAAATCACATTGATGGCATTATGTGATTTCTTAGAAAATAGATATCGTTTGGCTATGTGGAATGATAAATTCAAGATAGAATATCGTGAGTGTTTTTTTACTCCTCGTCTTTTTTGTCTTTGTTCAAAAGCTTGTCAATCTTTTCAAGATAGTCAAGTGATTCGTCTAGCTGAAATGCAAGTTCAGGAATAACTCTCAATTGTTTTCCTACACGAGTTCCTAAATCGTAACGCACTCCTTTATTATTTGCTTGAATATTCTTAACGAGTTCTTTTCCTTTGTCTGAAGGAAAAATGCTAAGGAATACTTTTGCAAAACCAAGGTCTGGGCTCACACGTACCTCACTCACAGTCACTAGAACTCCTTGCATATTCTTAGAGTCTAGTAAAAATATTTCGCCTAACTCCTTTTGCAGGAGTCTATTTACTTTTTGTCTTCTTAATGATACTTCTTCCATTGTTTGTATGTTTTTATTTTTGGCAAAGATATGAAAATAAAGTCAGTGTTTATTCTCATTTAGAAGGAATGCTATTTTTTCCAAATCAAAGTCAAGCCGTCTCTTATTGGGAGGATAACTTTTTCTACTCTTTCATCCTTAGCTATCATATCGTTGAAGGCTTGAATTGCAATAGTCTGTTTGTCCGATGGTTTGGGTGTCTCTAGTACTTTGCCATCCCACAGCGTATTGTCTGCAATAATCAGTCCACCAGAACGTACCTTGTCAAATATTGCTTCATAGTACTCAATATAAGTTCTCTTGTTGGCATCAATAAATACTAAGTCGAAAGTTCGATCTAGCGTTGGTATAATCTCTAAAGCATCCCCAATATGTAGATGAATTTTATCTTTCAACTTCGATTGATGTAGATATTTCATGATAAAATCCTCTAGCTCGTCATATACTTCTATGGTGTGTACTTCGGCATCATCCGTAGCACCTTCAGCCAAGCACATGGTTGCATAAGATGTGTATGTGCCGAGTTCTAGGATGTATTTGGGCTGAATCATTCTGCAAAACATTTTCAGAAGCCGACCTTGCAAGTGTCCCGAAATCATTCTGGGGTGCAGCAAATTGGTGTGTGCATCCCGATTTAATTTTCTTAGGAGTTCAGGCTCTACGTCTATGTGATCTAGTATATATTGCTCTAAAGCTGATTCTTGTTTGAGTTGCATTTTTCTCTTTTTTAGGAATACTTTGTAAAGCTATTAGTTAGTACAATTATTCACAAAAGAAAAGTGAGATAATATTGCTACTATCTCACTTTTATATTTAGAAAAGTTTATCTTCTTATTCTACGGGAACTTGGAAATCTTTAGAATCGATAACACGACCTACATTGTTGATTTCAAGGAAAGATGTTCCTTTTGATTGTCCAAATGATCCGCTTAGGTAAGCTACATCATCTTCTTTAGTTACCAATTTAGCATCCAATAAGGTACTTAGAGCTTTTAGGAAATACTCTTGGTGTTTGCCAGTTGTATAACCAGTTGATTCTTGGTAGCTTGCAGTAACTCCGTAGCAAACAGAAAGTTGACGAGCAACTTCTTCTTTGCAGCAGATAGCGTGTACTGGAGCTTTACTGCGGAATGCAGCGATTGTACGAGCTGTACGTCCTGTGAAGCTATCAGTAATGATTGCTTTAACTCCTAGTTGACCTGCAGATTTAACTGTAGATTTTGCTAAGAAAGAAGTAACATCAAACTCAGTATCTTTGAATGGAACTGGAGCTGCTTTTTCTTCTAGCATAGACTCTTCTGCAGCTGCAGCCACTTGAGCCATTGTGCGTACTGCTTCAACTGGATATTTTCCATAAGCAGTCTCCCCACTAAGCATCACCGCATCTGTTCCGTAATATACAGCATTAGCAATATCGGCAACCTCTGCACGTGTAGGACGTGGGTTTTCAATCATTGTATGCAACATTTGAGTTGCTACGATAACTGGTTTTTTGTATTCGATAGCTTTACGGATAAGCAAACGTTGGATACCCGGGATTTTCTCTTGTGGAACTTCGATACCTAGGTCACCACGAGCCACCATCACACCATAAGCGTGTTCGTAGATTTCGTCGATGTTGTCAACACCTTCTTGGTTTTCTACTTTTGCAATAATTTTGATGTCGCTATTGTGAGCATCAAGAATTTTTTGAACATCAAGTACGTCTCCTTTATGTCTTACGAAAGAGTGAGCAATAAAGTCTGCATTGTATTTGATTGCAATCTCGATATTTCTTTTATCTTTTTCTGTGATAGAAGGAAGATTGATAGCTACTCCTGGGATGTTAACACTTTTGCGGCTACCAATAGTACCGTCGTTTTGTACTTCTACTACTAGGTGATCAGCATTTTTCTCAATTACTTTAAGAGCTGTTTCACCATCATCGATAAGAAGGATGTTTCCTACATTTACGTCTTTAACGATGCTTGGGTATGATACAGATATTTGTTGAGGAGTAGAAAGGATATTGATGTCACCAATCACTTTCAATTTGTCTCCAATTTTAACTTCTATTTTTTGTCCACTTTCTGTTGCAGTAGTACGGATTTCTGGTCCTTTAGTATCCATCATGATACCAATAGTTTTAGATACTGCACGAGTGTTGTTGATAACTCTCACAAATCCTTCTTCTGTCATGTGAGCAGAGTTCATTCTCACAACGTTGATCCCTTCGTCATACAATGATTGAATGAAATCAACATCGCAACGCATGTCTGAAATTGTAGCTACAATTTTCGTTCTTTTGTTAGTCATAAATCTTCTTTAGTTTATTATGTATTATTTAGTTATCCCTTTATGTTAATGAAATGTTGTATCGCAAGCTTGTAAGAATCTAGACCAAATCCTGCGATAGAACCTTTGCAGGCTGGCGCAACCATTGATTTTTTTCTAAACTCTTCTCTAGCATTTATATTTGAGATGTGCACTTCAACCACAGGTGTTGTTACTCCCGTTATTGCGTCATGCAATGCAATAGAAGTATGTGTGTATGCGCCTGCATTCAGTATGATAGCATCATAAGTAAAACCTACTTCATGAATTTTGTCAATCAACTCACCTTCGTGGTTTGACTGAAAATACGTGATGTTGCAAGTTGACTCAAAATAATGTACTAGAGATTCTAGATACTCCTCAAAAGAAGTATTTCCATAGATGGTTGGTTCTCTTTTGCCTAATAAGTTTAAATTAGGTCCATTCAATATAAGTACATTCATAATTAATTGCCACTTTGTGCAGCAAAAACCTGTAGTTTTAATTTATAGTTACAAATGTACAATATTTTCCTTTAAGTTGCATATTTAAGTAATGTAAAATATGTTATCGACACTGCCCTTTGTCTTATAATGAATATAAGACTCCGTTTTGCTATCTGCACATTGCAGAATGTTAGCCTGTGATTCCTGCTTTTTTGACTATTAACTAGATGTTTCTTAGACTAATGCTTCTGTTATATCTCTTTTCAGATCGTCAATATTTTCAAGACCTACGGACAAACGAAGTAGGTTATCTTCTATTCCCATCACTTTTTTCATTTCTGAAGTAAAAGTTCCATAGATAGTAGATTCGGGATGAATGATTAATGTCTTGTTGTCAAACAAATTTGTAGCTCGTCTGATGATGTTTAATTTGTTCATAAACTTATAACACTCTTCTCTACTCGCCATATTAAATGTAAGCATTGCTCCAGGGTTTCCAGAGAATAATTTATCAGAAATGCTTTTATAAGGCGAGCTACTCAATTTCGTGTATGAAACCTTTTTAATTTGAGGTAGTGTTTCTAGGAATTGCGCTAATAAATATGCCGTCTCTGACATTTTTTCATATCTCAATTCTAGCGTTTCCATTCCGTTGGATTGTAAATAGGCAGAGTCTGGATCCATGCAAGCGCCAATATTTCTTGCTATTTCTCTTTTTATTTTGAACATAAAACTAGAGAATCCTGCACTTGGAACTACTTTGGATAGTTTTCTATTGTGCTTCCAGTCAAAGGTGTTGTAGTCTAATATAGCGCCACCAATACTTGTAGCCCCTCCCGAAATGTATTTAGTCGTTGATACTACTTCAATATCTACCCCAGCTTTTCTGGCATCAAATCCACACCAAGGAATAATAGTCGTATCCACTATCATTGGCACATTTTTATATTTCAATATCTTCGATATTTCTGGAAGATTTGCAACTTCCATATGTGGGTTCGTTATCAATTCGCAAAAGAAAGCGCAAGTGTTTTCGTCAATGGCATCTTCTATCTCTTGTAAATTATCAGTGTTTACAAATCTTGTTTCTACTCCAAATTCAGCCAATGTAAACTTGAAGATGGAGAACGTGTTCCCAAAAAGATGCGGTGAAGTCACGATATTTGCACCATTATAAGCAAGAGCCAAAAAAGTATTTGATATAGCAGCCATGCCAGATGCAACCATCATGATGCTATCTGCTCCTGATGCTACTTTTATTTTCTGCTCCAAGTGTTCTACCGTTGGATTGGTGATTCTTGAATACATATGTGATGCTACTTCTTCCTTATTTTGAA
>JASLEN010000185.1 GCA_030151105.1 Dysgonomonas sp. | reverse complement strand
TT
This sequence comes from Dysgonomonas sp., assembly GCA_030151105.1. Taxonomy (GTDB): domain Bacteria; phylum Bacteroidota; class Bacteroidia; order Bacteroidales; family Dysgonomonadaceae; genus Dysgonomonas. The sequence continues at coordinate 12,222 of JASLEN010000185.1, read as the reverse complement.
GACTGATGATTTTATGGTCAGAATCATTTTTGCACAAAGCGAAGTCCTGTTAAACTTGGAAACTAGCAAATCAAAAAATAATTCAGAGGTATATTCTGATATTATTATGCACAAAGTAGAAGGCTTGCCACAAACCTATCGTGCTTTGATTCCTGCTCAAACATTTACCCTATACTCTAAGATTAAATTCAGCCAGAAAGCTGAAGGTGCTATAATAGACATGGATTATCTAGGGCTCATTCAGAAGGAAATGAAGTCTGGCAATATAGTTAAACGTAAAATAACATTAGGACGTGAAGAAGGTTCTGAGGGATTACAACAATACAAAGTAGGAGATTATTACCCCGATCCCAATGTAGTGTATGAAAATAAAATGGTTGTTTCTGGCACTCCAGCTAAAGGGATTGTTTGTTGGGTGAATCCTAATAGTAGAGGTACACACGGATTAGTTGTCAGTTTGGATGATGTGAAGAAAAAGTTTTGGAACAAAATAAACACACTAACTCATGCCACAGATATTGACAATGGGTTAGAAAATATGAGAACCATTGAGGAGTATATCAAAAGTAACGAAGGAGTGAATTGGGACGATTTTCCTGCATATGAATGGGTACACACTGTGAAAAATGGAGGCTCTGCCAGATATGATGAAGAGATGCTAAACGTGTGGTATATACCAGCTAGACTAGAATTGAAAAAACTATACGCAGGTTATAGTGGCAAAGTATATGAAAATATTATAGGATGGGGAGCTACCAATTATATGCCTGGTTATAATGAAGCTGAGGCTGTTGTAGCACAAGAGGCATTCAATGAGAAACTGAAAGCTGCAAATGGTATAGCATTCTCAACCAATAGTAGCGATTATAGGCAGACTTCATCTTCTGAGTTTTCAATAAACCAAATGTGGACTCTATATATAACAAATGGATATACAACTAGTGCAGGTAGTAAAACATCAACAATTTATACAACACGTCCTGTGCTAGCATTCTAACATCTTTTATACACGTTTCTCGAAACTTTTTTTCATATCCATTGTTTTATAATCAAACAATAAAATAAAAAACAATTACTTTTTTAAATGAAAGACTTTATGAAAACTAAATTTTTAAGTATTCTATCTGTATCTGTATTGTTGCTTACATCGTGTAACAATGGAGAAGATATTCCATTGCAAGATACAAATGTAAGAGTACAATTTTCATCAGGAGTTGCCAATCAAGTATCAAGTCGTGCGAGTGGTACAACTGAAGATGTATGGAATGGCAATGAGCATATTGGTATCTATATGGTACAAAATGGGAAAGACATTGTCGCTGAAGAAGCCGAAAACATGGAATACAAAGCAGCCAATGCTGGAACTTCAACTTCATTCAATCCTGTAAAAACAAGTGATGTTATTTACTATTCAACAGACGAAACGCAGAAAGTAGATTTCGTAGCTTACTATCCATTTACAGCTGTTGAGAACTATGTATTTGGTATAAAACTGTAGATCAAAGTGCGCCATCTAAAATAGACTTTATGAGAGCTATTGCCAACAATGCTGGTGCTGGATATAACAAAACCAACAAGAGTCCAATCAACCTCGTGTTTGATCACAAGATGACCAAAGTTGTGCTTAATATCAAAAAGGGAGAAGGAATGACAGATACAGACTTTAGCAATCTAGACATCACTCTTAAAGGTTGGGATACAGAAGCAGAATACAACGTGTCGAAAGATAAAATCACTTTGGCTGGAGTTGTAGCTGACATCAACGCATATACGGAAGCAAAAGGCGAAAAATATGAGGTAACTATTCTTCCTCAGCTTATAGAAGCAGGAACAGCAACCATAGAGTTTGCGTTGAACAATGCTCCTAAAAACGATGTACTAGTATATAAGTTTCCCAAAAGAGAATTTGTTTCTGGTAAAAGACACATCTACAACGTGACACTTAAACGTAATGAGGTTATAGTGACAGGTACAATCACTCCTTGGGATTCTCTAGATGAAGAAGAAATTATTGTAGATTAAATAAAAGGACAATTGTAGGCTGTTATTACAGAGGCAACTTCTTTGATCAATAAAGTTTAAAACACATCTAAAATAAAAAGCTCCGATAAAGAATTATCGGAGCTTTTTTATTCAAATTATTATTCACCAAAATGTAAATAAAACTCTACATTCTCTGCAATGATGATATCTACAGGCATCAAATTCACGTCATTGACAGGAGTAGAAAATGCTATAAAATGGCACAAAGCTCTCAACCCTAAATAGCCTTGAGAATCGGGTCGTTGATGTAACAAGTATCTTATAAACCCTTTTTGTTGATACTCTATATTTCTTTCTATGAGATCAAAACCTCCAATAATGAGATCCGATAATTGATGCTCTTCTGCAAACATGGCAAGCTTATATGCCAAGGAATTGAAAACAACCATTCCCTTAATATTGCTATGGGCATCTATATAATGCTTTAGCTCTTCTCTCCAATTCTTATTACTCAAAACAATATCTATGGTATAGAGTTTTCCTTGATAATTATTTTGATTTAGATAGTCGGTAAATCCTGCATCAATTATATCTACCTGTGTAGCCTTGCGATCCTCATTTTGATGAAAGTTAACGACCAATATATCCTCTTTTTTCAACAAATCGGACATCAGTTTTGCTAAGATATACCCCGCTCTGGACGAATGGATACCATAGTATGACAATTGATTCATTCCCTCTATATTGGAGTCAATGTAGATGAATGGAATTTCATTTTCCGAGAGGTAATGTGCAAACTCAATACTACATTCTTTATATTGAGGAGAAATCAATAATCCACAAATATCTTCTCGTTTTTTAATTCTCTCTATCTGCTTATTGAAGTCCTCTAGGTTATTCCTGTCGAAGTGAAAACGCTCTATAACAAACCCATAGTCAAGCATTTCACTCTCAGCTCTAGCTATACCTTTTTCCACTTCTGCCCAATAGTCGCCTTCCGTAAAACAAGGGACAAGAACCCCTACGATACGTTTTTTACGAATAGAAAGTATCTGAGCAGCTACATTAGGCTTGTAGTTTATACTTGCAATAGCCTGATTTACTCTCTCTTTGGTCTCTTCCGAAACCCGTCCTCGGTTATGAATTACACGATCTACCGTACCTATTGACACCTTTGCCAAACGAGCAATATCAACCAATCGAGGATTCTTTGGCACTTCATTTTCCATGACTATTTTCTTCTTTTTTTAAGCGCGTTATATACAAATGTATGTTAAAAGAACTGATATCACAAGCACTAAAAAGCAATTTGAATAATAGCAGATATTCTTCAGCTTGCATTTTTATGTTATACAACAGCTATTATACACAAGCAAACACATAACACACTAATATACAACAAACAAAACAATTAAACGCCTAATGCGTTAACGTTAACACAAATTGCAATATTGATACTCTAAAAAATAATTATAGCTTTGCATTTAGAATGCGTTAACGTTAACGCTATTATTTCTCAAATATAAAAAGACTCCCCATATATTGCTTTGCTAAATTGGAGGCAAGGAGTACCTTTAAAGACTAAATATAACAAAAAATCAATCATAAATCTCATGAAAAAAATTATTTTACTCCTAGCGTCCATTCTTGCATTTGCAACAGGAGTTCGCAGTCAGGAGCTACCTTTAATTCCCTATCCACAATCTGTAAAAATTCAGAAAGGGGAAATTACTGTACCTAAAGTTATAACGCATAACAGTAATGAGTTTGAAAAATATCTAAGCAACGAATTCCAAGCGATGAGTTTAGAATCTCAACTTGAAAAAGATGGTAGAAAATCATTCATCAAGTTCAACACCAATGCTAACTTGAAAGATGAAGGAGAATATACATTACAAATAGGGAAAAAAGATATTACAATAGAAGCTGCTTCAAGCGTTGGATTTCTATATGGTATACAAACATTGAAGCAACTATTGGACAATAGACCTGCAGACAACTCACTAAAGCAGATGGAAATAAAAGACAAACCTGCTTATTCGTGGAGAGCTATGCATTTTGATGCATCACGTCATTTTCAAGACAAAGAAGTGGTGAAAGGTTTGTTAGATGAAATGGCAAATCTCAAACTAAATATTTTTCATTGGCATCTAACTGACGATCAAGGATGGAGAATACAAATAGACAAGTATCCTCTATTGACCGAAATAGGGAGCAAAAGAGATTCGACACAAATAGGCGGAGATTCTAAAAGCAAAGAGTATAAGATAGAAAAACATAGCGGTTACTATACCAAAGACGATATTAGAGAGGTTATTGCTTATGCTAAAAACCTACACATTACAATAGTACCCGAAATAGAAATGCCAGGTCACGCTTCGGCAGCAATAGCAGCTTATCCTTGGCTAGGCACAACTACTGAAGGCGGATATGTGCAAGGAAAATTTGGAGTATTTGAGAGTATATTCAATGTTGCTGACCCTCGTGTTATCACTTTTTTTGAAGATGTAATAGATGAAGTTGTGGAGCTATTTCCTGGTGAAGTTATACACATTGGAGGAGATGAAGCAAGATATAATCAGTGGATAAGTTCGCCAGAAGTTACTGCTTTTATGAAAAAAGAAGGGATAGCCACACATACCGATTTACAAATTTGGTTTACGAATAAGATGTCAAAATACATCGAAAGCAAAGGTAAACGCATGATGGGATGGAATGAAATAACTGGAGATAAAGTGCATGACCACTTTGATGAACACACAAGTCCTCAAAATACGCAACTAGCTACCAATACTATAGTTCACTTCTGGAAGGGGGAATTAGACTTGGTACAAAAAGCTGCTGAGAGTGGATATTCTATTGTTAATTCATATCACTTCTTCACATACATGGATTACAATTATAGAAACTTGCCACTAAGCAAAGCATATAGCTTCTCACCTACTCCCGAAGGATTACCTACGAAGTATAATCACCAGATCTTAGGACTAGGTGCTCAAATGTGGACAGAATGGACACCTACTGTAAATGATGTATATAGACAAGTATTTCCTCGTCTAGCAGCTTATTCAGAAGTGGGATGGACAAAAAGTGAGAATAAATCGTGGGAGCGTTTTAGCAATATAATGAACCATTACTATATGCCACAGCTCATAAAACGTAGTGCTACAAAAGGTATTACAATCAACTATGATACTGAAACCATGTCATCTAAAAAACTAGAAGATTAAGAAAGCAAGCTATGACTTTAAGCAATAAACAATCATTCTTTCAAAAGATAGTTCCCCTACTCATTATAGGGGGACTATTCTTCATATTCGGCTTTGTGTCGTGGGTAAATGCTATTCTCATTCCTTATTTCAAAATAGCATGCGAACTCACACATACTCAAGCCTATTTGGTAGCCATGGCATTCTACATTGCCTATCTAGTGGTCTCTATACCTGCATCCAAAATGTTGAATGCAATAGGGTTCAAAAAGGGTATGATGTATGGTCTTTGGTTTATGGCATTGGGGACACTTCTTTTTGTTCCTGCAGCTTACACTCGCACTTATGGTGTATTTCTGGCAGGGCTTTTTTGTATTGGTACGGGGCTGTCTATTTTGCAAACAGCTGTTAATCCCTACATTGTTATCATCGGTCCCATCGCTAGTGCAGCCAAACGTATGAGCATAATGGGTGTCTGCAACAAGGTGGCGGGCATCATTGCTCCACTACTTTTTGCAGCAGTTATTTTCAAAGCTAGTGATAGCCAAATGTTTGCTGACCTAGAGAGTGGCAACATTCTTGGTGATGCACGTACAGCAATGTTAGACGAACTAATACGTAGAGTAATAACTCCTTACCTTTGCCTATCTGCTTTCCTATTCCTTTTTGGAATATTCATAAAGAAATCATCTCTCCCAGAAATAGACACAGAAGAAGAAAATGCTGATGAAGGGGATGAAACCTCTCATCGAACTTCCATTCTGCAATACCCATATCTTATTTTGGGTGCGATTGCCATATTTTTCCATGTTGGTTCTCAAATAATTGCAATAGATACCATTATTGGATATGCAGGAACTATGGGCATGGACTTGAACGAGGCAAAGGCTTTTCCATCCTATACCATGACATTTACGTTGATTGGCTATTTGGTAGGAATTATTTGTATTCCTCGATTGATTTCTCAAACAAGAATGCTACAGATAGCTACTGTAACGGGATTGGTTTTGTCTTTTGGTGTAATACTATTTACACAAGAAATTATGCTATTAGGACATCAAGCCAATCTTTCTATTCTCTTCTTGATTATGCTTGGTTTGCCCAATGCACTCATTTATGCAGGAATTTGGCCATTGGCAATACATAATTTGGGAAAATATACCAACCTTGGTTCATCGCTGTTAGTGATGGGGCTTTGCGGAAATGCATTTCTCCCTGTCATCTATGGAGCAATAGCTGACAAAACGGGAGAACACAATGCTTATTGGGTACTAATTCCATGTTTCATATACCTCATATTCTACTCTTTTGTAGGGTACAGAATCAACCATTGGAGAAAGACGGCTCAACCAACCTCACTCAAAGAAAACTTATAAACCATGAAGAAAATAAAAATATACAATGGAACTATTCTTAGCCCATTCCATAATCTAGGTTTGGGTACAATCATCATAGAGGATGGAAAAATAATAGGAGTAGAAAAAGGAAATGTAGAAGTTGCTGATGCAGAAGAGATAGATGCAAAGGGAGCATATATAACCCCTGGATTTATCGATTTGCATACTCATGGTGCAGGAGGTTCTGATTTTATGGATAATACTATAGAAGCTTGCTTGCAAATTGCACACACGCATGCCTTGCATGGAACAACCTTGCTCTACCCTACTACACTGTCAGCTGGTGATGAAGAGCTTTTCCAGTTTTTTGACATATACAAAGAAGCAAAAAAGGTAAATAATAATGGAGCTGCCTTTGGAGGTATTCACCTAGAAGGACCATACTTTGCCTACAACTATAAGGGGGCTCAAGACCCTCGTTTTCTTTCCAACCCTAGACCAGAACATTACAATCAAATCTTAGAGCGAAGCGATGATATCCATCGTTGGAGTATTGCTCCTGAGCTACCAGGTGCAATAGAACTTGGTGAAACCTTAGCTAAGAAAGGGATAATAGCATCCATTGCCCATACTGAAGCCATTTATGAAGAAGTAGAAGTAGCATACAAAGCTGGTTACAATCTAATGACACACTTCTATTCGGCTATGAGTGGTATTACGAGACGCAATGCGTTCCGCTATGCTGGATGTGTAGAGGCGGGCTATCTGATAGATGGAATGGATGTTGAAATCATTTGTGATGGTGTACATGTTCCCAAACCTCTGCTACAACTGATTACCAAAATAAAAGGAGCAGATAGAATTGCTCTCATCACCGATTCTATGCGTGGTGCAGGTATGCCTGATGGCAAAAGCATATTAGGATCATATAAGGCTGGACAAGAGGTCTTGATAGAAGATGGTGTAGCAAAACTAATGGATCGCTCTGCATTTGCTGGAAGTGTAGCTACTGCCGACAGACTGATCAGAACTATGCACCAAGTAGCTGAACGTCCGCTCACAGAAGCTGTGACCATGATGACCGCCACACCTGCAAGAATAGCCAAAGTGGATGACCATAAAGGAAAAATAGAAATAGGATATGATGCTGACTTAGTCGTATTTGACGAAGACATCAATATCCAAATGACAATGATAAATGGCAAGACCATTAAACGTGACTAATGTATTATTTATAATAAAATATGAAGACAATTACAAAAGACAAACTACTTGTAAAAATCTATGAGACTCGCCCCGAGATGGGCAAAGAGGCTGCTAAAGATGCTGCGGAGTATATAATCACAGCATTGAAAGAAAAGCAAGAATTGAATATTATTTTTGCAGCAGCACCTTCTCAAAATGAGTTTTTAGAATCTTTACTCTCGTATCCAATAGAGTGGAATAGAATAAACGCATTCCACATGGATGAGTATATTGGATTAGATGTAGCAGCTCCCCAAAGATTTGGAAACTTTCTGAAAGATCACATTTTTGGGAAAGCAAATTTCAAATCGGTTCATTATTTAGGGGATAAAGCTAGTAACAGTCCGAATGCTATCTGCAAAGAATATGCTGAATTATTGAAAAACAATCCTACCGATATTGTATTCATGGGAATTGGAGAAAACGGACATATTGCTTTCAATGATCCTCATGTTGCATTCTTTGATGACAAAGAGGTGGTGAAAATTATTGATTTAGATCAAGCGTGCAGACAACAACAAGTGAATGATGGATGCTTTGCAAATATAGATCTTGTACCTACGCAAGCCTATACACTAACCATCCCAACGCTGATGGCTGCAAAGAAATTGTTTTGTATTGTACCAGCACCAACCAAAGCAGATGCAATAAAAAACACTATCTTGGGAGAAATTACAGAGGCATGCCCTGCATCTATTCTGCGCACACATAGCAATGCCACACTATATTGCGATGCTGATAGTGCAAAGTATTTACTCAACAACTAAAATTCTATGACCATGAATATACTAAACAATAAGAAATCTTTATTTCTCATGTTCATTCTCTCACTCTTTTTTGCAACGTCTGTTCTTGCAAAAGAAGAGAACAAGAATGATGACTTTGAGATCAAAGGCTTCCATCTCGATTTACGTACCGAAGTGATGACGATGCCAGCTCTGAAAGATTTTGCTAAGGAATTGGCAGATATTGGAGTCAATACACTTATTATGGAATGGGAGGGAACATTTCCTTTTCAAAAACATGCTACTATTTCTAATAAGTATGCTTATACAGAACAAGAAGTAAAAGATTTTATTAGTTACTGTAGTGCTCTCAATATTGATGTTGTGCCACTTCAAAACTGTTTTGGGCACGTTGAATATATTCTTCAACATGACAGATATGCACATCTGAAAGAAGACAGAAAAGAAGTTTCACAAGTGTGCCCGATGAAAGAGGATGAGAACAAAGCTATTTTCACTGAAATTTTTAAAGAAGTAGTAGCACTACATCCATCTAAGTATTTTCATATCGGAGGAGATGAAACATACCTTTTGGGAAGTTGTCCACTTTGCTCCAAGAAAGCGGCAGAGGAAGGTAAATCTAAGCTTTTTGTGGACTATGTGAAAGAGATGTGTGACATTGTAATCAGTATGGGCAAGACCCCTATTCTATGGGCAGACATCATTTTGAAATATCCTGAAGCAAGAGGTGAATTACCTAAAGATTTGATCTTTGTGGATTGGAACTACGGATGGGATCGCAACTATTTTGGAAAATTAGATAACCTACTTGAGACTGGCGCTACATTCTGGGGAGCTCCATCTATTCGTAGCCACCCTGACAACATCTACCTAACACAATGGGAAAAACATTTTGACAATCAGAAAGATTTCATTCCATTTTCGAGAGAAACAGGATACAAAGGTATGGTGATGACATCTTGGTCAACATCGGGAACTTATGGTTTCAGATACGATACCAATTGGGAAGTAGTGGACATGTTTCCAGTTAGATATGTATATCCTCTTTCAGGCTTTAGAATCTTAGTAGCTGCATACGGAGAGTCACTAAAGAGTAAAACGCCACTCAATCCGACTGAGTTTGTTACAAAATATGCTCAAGAGCGATTTGGTTTGACAAAAACAGAAAGCGAAACGCTATGGAGTATTCTGAGAGCACCACAAGAGACAGCTAATAAGACGGCTAAAATTGTGCAAATGAGAGATGATGTTTTGAAGTTACAAGGGCAAATGAATGCCTTGAAAGCAAAGAGAAATGTCAACGAATTTGAACACTTGAGACTAATGCTAGACATTAGAGTTGATCACCTAGTCTTCAGAGAAATAGAATATAGATATGAATCTACAGAGTTTACAAGAGAGCAAACTTCTGAATTTTTGAAAGAACTTGAGCCACTTGTAAAAAACTCAAAAGAACTTGATAAACGTTTCTTGAAACTCAACAAAGGCTATTTATACGATGAAGAGTTGAACGAAATAAATATCTCGCGTAGCAAAAAACTTCTCAACTTACATACAACATTGCAGAATATCAATAGATAAGCAATAATTAGATTCATGCTATGCAACATAATTTAAAGAAGACAAAGAGAGAATACACGCTATGTATCAAATAGTTAATCTCATATTCAATAAATGCGTTATCGTTAACGCAGAGGTAGTAATTGCACAATACCTGCAATAGTTATATATTCGCAGTGTTGCGTTAACGTTAACGCTCATGCCTTTAAATTAAAGTACCATTAAATAAATTTGTATTAAGAAAATAAACTTAAAGCTAGTCTTTTTATGAAAATCAAACTATTAAACAAGAGAAGAGCATTGACACTCCTAGGTGTGTTATCTTTTCTGTTTATTGTTCCAGCAGTTTTGGGAAGTAGAATTATAGCTTCCAATGAAACTAGGGCAGTAAATGAAGAAATAACCATCTCGGGAACTATATTTGACGAAAGCAAGGAGCCTGTTATTGGAGCTACGCTACAAGTCAAAGGGAATGCGACTAAAGGAACGATCTCTGACATTGACGGAAAATTTACACTCAATGTAGATAGCAAGAGTATTATTGTTATTTCTTGTATTGGATTTGAGCAACAAGAGGTTTCGGCATCCAAACTACAAAATACGACTATCTTTCTCAAAGAATCATCAACAATGATGGACGAAGTGGTAGTAGTAGGATATGGAACAAAAAAGAAACGTGACTTAACAGGATCTATTGCATCTGTAGGTGCAAAAGATATTGAAAAACACCCTGTAAAAGACGTATTGAGTGCAATGCAAGGACGTGCAGCAGGTGTTCAAATAACATCGAGCTCTGGAGCTCCTGGCGATGGTATTACTATCCGAGTGCGTGGTTCTTCGTCGCTAAACTCTGGAAACGAACCTCTTTACATTGTGGATGGAGTGCCTATTGAAAGTACTTCATCATCATCATTGAATGTAGATGAGGCACATGGTCTGAGTCCTCTGTCCTATATCAGTCCGCACGATATTGAGTCTATCGAGATTCTAAAAGATGCCGCATCGTCTGCTATCTATGGTTCACGAGCAGCCAATGGTGTTGTGTTGATTACAACCAAACAAGGACGAAAAGGGAAAGCAAAAGTAGATGTATTTACATCATTTGGGATTAATACTATCACTCGTAAACTAAGTGTACTTAACTCAAAACAATGGCAAGAAGCTATTTTGGAGGGATACACAAATTATGATAGATATAAAGGAAATACGACACCTACCGAGCCACATTGGACTGTTATAGACCTGCTGAATCCTGTAAATGCTGGTGACGTGGATTGGCAATCAGAGATGTACAGAACAGCTTTTGAGAAACAAGTAGGTGTATCAGTTTCAGGTGGAAATGATGGAATGCTGTATTCATTGAATACATCGTACCTCGATCAGGATGGAATTCTTAGAGGATCAAATTATAAGAGAATCACCACTCGTTCTAACACAGAGTTCAAGATTTCAGAACATGCTAAAGTGGGGACAAACATAGCCTATACACACAGCAAAAATGATCGTGTTTCGGCAGGAGGAATGGGTAACAGATCGCTAGTAGTTGCGCTAATTACAAGACCACCTACGTACGCTCTTACTTATCCTGACGGATCGTATCTTGGATACTTGAATGGAAAACGTAATCCTGTAGCATTGGCAGAAGAAGCAACTATGCTCAATACAGTAAACCGTGTAACAGGACAAGAATATGTAGAGCTCAACCTCATCAAAGGGTTGAAGTTTAGATCAAACCTTAGTTTGGACTATGAGAACATGAAAGAAGATGAGTTCTTCCCCTCTACAGTAGATTATCGTGAAGGATATAATACAGGTAAGGTTCGTGTGAATGAAAATATAACTTGGGCAAATGAAAACTTTTTCACTTATAGCACTACTGTAAAAGAAGATCACCATATCGGAGGTCTATTAGGATTCAGTATTCAGGAGTGGAAGACAAATGTTACAGGTCTTGATGGCATGTATTTTGGACCAGATGATATCACAACTCTAAATACGGCGGGCACGATCTCTGGGCAGTCAGCAAACGTATCCTATGGTCAGTCCATGGCATCATTCTTTGGAAGAGCTAGTTACGACTACAAGAGTAGATATCTAGTAGAGCTAAACCTTAGAGCAGATGGATCATCTCGTTTCGGAAAA
>JASLEN010000174.1 GCA_030151105.1 Dysgonomonas sp. | reverse complement strand
CATAAAAAAAAGCCACCCAAGTCTCTTAGGCAGCTTTTCTATTATTGTTGATGGGAGATTTATCCCATGTATCCTCTAACAATTCCACGAGGTGAACTTTTTATAAAGTTTACTACCTCTTCCATCTCGCTAGTTTTTTCGAAGCCTTTTTCTATTTGAACAATAGCGTCCGAGAAATTTAGTCCTGCTTGATAAATCGTTCTGTAGATTTCTTGAATCTCGTTGATTTTATCATTCGAGAATCCAGATCTTCTTAATCCGATCAAGTTTACTCCTGCAAAACAAACTGGCTCACGTCCAGCAATAGTATAAGGAGGAATATCTTTGCCTAAGCGTGTTCCTCCTTGAATCATCACATGAGCTCCAATGCGTGTAAATTGATGAACAAGAGTACCTCCACTCAATATTGCATGATGATCAACCTCTACTTCTCCTGCCAACTGTGTTGCATTGCCAACTATCACATAGTCTTTTACTACACAGTCATGTGCAATGTGCGAGTACGCCATCAACAGACAGTGGCTTCCCACTTCTGTCTTACCTTTAGCAACAGTTCCTTTATTTACCGTAACACACTCACGAATAACAGTATAATCTCCCACAACAGCTAGAGTTTTCTCTCCTTTGTATTTCAGATCTTGAGGAACGCCACCCACTACTGCCCCAGGAAAGATTGTACAACCTTTACCCACAATTGAGCCATCTCGTACCTGAGCACCAGACATTACATGAGTACCTTCTCCTATTTCTACTTCTCCTTCGATGTATGCAAAAGGTTCAATAGTTACGTTTGCTCCTATTTTTGCATCTTTATGAACGTATGCGAGGTTAGATATATTTGACATCTTGACCAATATTTTAATTTATTTAAGTTCTAATTGACTTGTATGATACGCTATCTATCTACTCAAATACAACTGCACTACTAGTTATGATTGAGAAGTGATTTCTTATTTATTCTTTACAATCTGAGCTGTAAACTCTGCCTCCGAAATTAACTTATCACCCACAAAAGCAAAACCTTTCATGTTAGCAATGTTTCGTCTTATTTCTGACATCATTTGTAAACGGAACACAAGAGTATCCCCTGGTACTGCTTTGTTTCGAAATTTCACATTGTCTATTTTCAAGAAGTATGTTGAGTATTTCTCTGGGTCTTCCACCTGAGACAATACAAGCAATCCTCCTACCTGAGCCATTGCTTCTATTTGCAATACTCCTGGCATAACAGGCTCTTCGGGGAAATGCCCTTGAAAGAAAAGCTCATTAACACTCAAGTTCTTGACACCTACAATATGCTGCTGTCCTACCTCGATAATTTTATCTACCATCAAAAAAGGATAACGATGAGGAAGCAAACTTTTGATTTTATTGATATCAAAAATAGCAGGTTTATTTGGATCGTAGATTGGTGGTTGCACTTCGTTCAAACGAATTTCTTTACGAATTACACGAGCCAATTCATTATTGATTTTATGCCCTGGACGCGTTGCAATCACTCTCCCTTTTATTGGCTTACCAATAAGAGCCATATCTCCGATAATATCTAGCAACTTATGACGTGCTGGCTCGTTAGGGAATACAATAGATTTGTTATTCAAGTATCCTAACTCCGATGCATCTTTGTATGGCACACCCAATAGGTCTGCTAAATCATTTAGTGCTTCTTGACTAATTTGTCTTTCGTAGATTACGATAGCATTATCAAGATCACCACCCTTAATCAAGCCCGCAGCTAATAGTTGTTGAATTTCTCTTACAAATACAAAAGTACGACATTGAGCAATTTCTTTTTCGAAATCCTCCATGTCATCTAATGTAGCCGACTGATTGGGAATGTATTGAGATTCGAACTCGATGAATGAGTTGATACAGAATTTATCATCTGGCAGCAAGATCAACTTAGAGCCCGTTGCTGGATCCACTACTTCTGTCTTGCGACGTACAATGTAATAATCTCTTTCGGCAGCTTGTTCCTCTAATCCTACTTGTCTTATTTTTTCAACATATTTAATTGAACTCCCGTCAAGAATAGGAAACTCTGGCGCATTTACCTCTATCAAGCAGTTATCTACACCCAAAGCATACAAAGCCGCCATAGCATGTTCTATTGTGCTTACCTGCACTTCTCCCTTCACTAGGACTGTTCCTCGTTGAGTATTTCCTACATTTTCAGCCAAAGCATCAATGATAGGCTGGTCTTCAAGATCTACTCGTTTGATTTTATAACCGTGATTCTCGGGTGCTGGATTGAATTTTATCTTAATATCTAATCCTGTATGCAAGCCCTTGCCTGCTAACTCGAAGCTCTCTTTGAGTGTATGTTGCTTATCCATTCTTTCTTAAGTTACTTTTCCTCTAATTTAGTCTTCAACGCCTCAATGTCTTTTTGCATCTGTGCAAATTGGCGATACATATCAGGTAGTTTTGGGAAAACCACACTCGATCTGAAGAAATCTTTTACTGGTATTGCTGGTGCACCAAGCACTTGAGCTCCAGCTTTTATATTACTTATAATACCTGACTGAGCTCCAATATTCGCTCCATCACCAACAGTGATATGTCCGCCAAGTCCTACCTGTCCACCAAACATACATTGTTTGCCGATTTTTGTAGAACCCGAAACGCCTACTTGAGCAGCCATTACAGTATTTTCTCCTACTTCTACGTTGTGAGCAATTTGTATCAGGTTGTCTAGTTTGACACCTTTGCGCACAATAGTTGCATCCATCACAGCGCAATCTATTGTTGTGTTTGCTCCCACTTCCACATCATCTTCGATGATAACAACTCCCATTTGAGGAATCTTGTTATAAACACCGTTGGCATCAGGCGCAAAACCAAATCCATCAGCACCTATAACGGCTCCTGAATGCAGAATACAATTATTACCAATTTTAGAATCAGCATAAATTTTAACCCCTGAATATACAATAGTGTTATCACCAATTACTACATTATCTCCAATGTATGACTGCGGATATATTTTCACATTGTTGCCTATCTTAGCATTGGCTGAGATATATGCAAAAGCCCCCACATATGGATTTTCTCCAAGGGTAGCAGATTCAGCTACAAAGCTCATATCCTCGATGCCCACCTTTTTCGGTTTGGATTGTTCGACCATATTCAACAAAATGGCTAGGGAAGCATAAGCATTAGCACAACGAATAAGCGTAGCCTTCACTGGCTGTTCTGCTACAAAATCGTTATTCACTAACACTATACTAGCAGATGTAGTGTAGATGTAATTTGTATATTTAGGATTAGCCAAAAAGGTTAATGTCCCTGGCTTACCCTCTTCTATTTTCGAAAAATTGTTTACAACAACAGAAGCGTCACCCTCTATTGTTCCATTTAATACTGAGGCTATTTGCCCAGCAGTGAAGGATACTTGCATAAATTATGTATAATATCTGTCTTTATTCTCACCTTAAAATAGGCGTCTGAAAAAATAATTCCCCAAATATATTACTTTTATACCGATAAAACCGAAGACCAGTACAAATAAATAAGTTTTTTAATAGATATTACCCGTAAATGAGATAGCTTGTTTGTTTATTTGTTCTACATAAAGCGTGGTATTTCCGAGTTCCCCGATCAATAATGAAAGTTTATATTTGTTGGGATTGTCATTAATTTCAATAGATACTCTCGAAACTCCTTTCTTCTTTTCAGACATTTCATATTTGAAGTTGGTTGATTCAAACTTAATTCCCCCTTCGGTAGGATTACTTACCGAATAGGCTCTTCCAAAATAGGGCAAATATGCCGTAATGGTATCAGGTCTTACTTTCAGCGTATAGGTAGAAGTTAGGTGCACAATTTTAGCACTCATTGGCAGAGCAGACTGGGCTTCAAAAACATAGTTCTGGGCATCTAGTTTGCTTACAACTTCATCTACTTGCTGCAGTCTCACCATAGGATCTGCTGATTTACATGAAATCAGAAGTGTTAAAATTGGGAGTAAGAATAGTGTTTTTTTCAATATTGCATTCATAATCGTTGAGAGTTTAATGAATAACGAAGAGCAAGGTAAGTTTTTTTCAATAAAACAATATCTTTGGTTTCTTAAAAAACATGAATAATGAGACAACAATATCATTTTAGAGAAGTAGATGGCAAAACACTGATTTGGAATGTCAACAAACTAGTAGAATGGAGCAAAGACTTTTCTGTGAAAGAAGTTCCTCTGACGAATATAAAAGAAATAGATGAGGCTTTTTGGTTTAAGAAGGAAGAACTTGTGACTGCTAGAGACTTCATTCACCATATGCAACTGATAGAGGCTACTAGCTTGGACTATCCTATTCTATTGTGTCATGAAGGCAAACTGATTGACGGAATGCATCGTGTAGTTAAAGCGATTCTATCAGGACATACACACATCAAGGCTGTTCAATTCACAGAGCCCATCAGCCCCGATTATATTGACAAAGATTTGGACAGCCTTCCTTATGAGGACTAAAGAAATAGATATAAACTAAATCCGATTAAGAAAAAGAGATAGCCGAAAAACAAAAACCTTGTGATTTTCTTTTCGGCAAGAGAGAAGAAATGCCCTACTTGCAAAGCTCCAGCCGCAAGTCCAATAAATAATGTTGTTGCAGAATCAATATTCAAAAGCAAAGTGAACACAAAAGAGAAGAATACAATGATGGTGACAGCCGCTGAAAAAACTCTAACTCGTATTTTATCCTTAAAGCTATTTACCGAATTATCCAACAGGATCAGCACATACAATAACAAAACGACACCTAGTAGTGTAAATTGAACAGGACTATAATCTAATACAGGTAGCGTCGTCCAGTCAACATTAGCAAGGACTAGAAATGGACGATAAAACTCATCGAGATTATTTGTAAATAGGAAGTACGAAAATACTGGCACATACACAATCACAACTGTGAAGATAGAAGCCAAAAATCCTTTTAGACTCAAACTACGAACACGTGCCATACAAACCCAAACAACTGGAAGGTACAGCAACAGAATAGGAGCAAACAAGCTTCCCAACATCAAGTGAAAAGTAATCTTGCATGCTGAAAGCTGTTTATAATTTGCACTATGCGATTCAAACAAAGCCCCAATAATGACAACCATGCTCAGTGCTCCAATATAGTATGGAGACATTGTTAATTCGGAAGGCATACAGCTAAACAACAGGATTACAATTGCTGATGGCAAAAGAGTCCTCTTGCGTATAAAAACATGTTGAGCATTTACATAATTAACTACTGAAGCTATCGCAATCAACATCAAAGCACTAGCAATGAGTGAATATAAGGGATTGGAAAAAAGAATAGCCAAAGGAGTCCACAACACGCCACCTTCATCTACAGGAATAGTTGAAGCATCCAAATGAAAAAAATAAATCAATCTGACTAATACAGCAAAAAAGGTTGAAAAAATTAAAAAACTTTTCCCCTCTGCAATATGTCTGTCATAAAATTTAATCATTTGTACTTCTCTTTTTTAATCCTCTATCTATATTAATTACAAGTCGAAGCCAATATCTTTTCTATAATATTTTCCTTCGTATTTTATTTTTTCTGCATTCTTATACGATGTAGCTAAAGCTTCTTCCTTAGTCGTTCCATAGGAGCTTACTGCTATCACACGCCCTCCGTTGGTTTCGAGAGATTCTCCATTCATGTTTGTGCCTGCATGAAATACGATACTATCAGAAACAGTATCTAACCCTGAAATCACTTTCCCTTTTTCATAATCGCCAGGATAACCGCCTGAAACAAGCATTACAGTAGTCGCAAAACGCTCGTCTATCACCAATTCTTTTTCTGCAAGATTGCCATAGGCTACACCTTGAAGTAGATCTACAAAATCAGATTTGATTCGCAACATCACCACCTCTGTCTCGGGATCACCCATTCTAACGTTATATTCTATAACCATTGGTTCTCCTTTTACTTCTATCAAGCCCAAGAAGATGAAACCTTTGAACGCTATATTTTCTTTTTTCAATCCCTCGATAGTAGGAACTACAACTCTTTCTTCCACCTTTTTCATGAACACATCGTTGGCAAAGGCAACGGGAGAAACAGCTCCCATCCCACCAGTATTCAGTCCTGTGTCACCCTCTCCTATTCGTTTGTAGTCTTTGGCTACTGGCAGTATTTTATAATCGCTTCCATCGGTCATTACAAAGACAGAGCATTCGATTCCTGATAGAAATTCTTCGATGA
>JASLEN010000134.1 GCA_030151105.1 Dysgonomonas sp. | reverse complement strand
AGTCCTAAGTCTATTAGATTTGGGACTTTCTTTTTCCATAAATTCTCCTTACTTTTATTTTAGGGTTGAAAAACGTGCATTGATGATTTATTTAAAAAAGGAGTTAACAGACAATATTCTTTTAGGAATTTGGAAGGTGGAAGAGACCTCCGATGATTTATTAGCTATGCTCGATAAAAGAGAATGGCTAGATGACGTTTTTGTTACTAAGTCAGATTCTCGAAAAAAAGAAATGCTAGCTACTCGCGTCTTACTTAAAGAATTGCTGGGAGTAGAGAAACAAATTTGTTATCATCCTTCAGGAAAGCCTTTTTTATGCGATGAATCCTATGAAATCGGAATCTCGCATACACAAGGTTATGTTGCTATTGCTCTCCATAAGCAGAAAACGATGGGATTGGATATTGAACAATGTACAGATAAAATCTTTAGAGTGCGAGAGCGTTTGATAACTCGGTACGATTATATAGACGCTGATAATGAACGAGATCATTTGTTGTTACACTGGTCGGCAAAAGAGGCGATGTTTAAATATCTAAATGCAAAGGGTGTCGATTTTCGTAGAAACTTGCACGTAGAGCCTTTTGTCCCTTATGGTAGTGGACGCTTTATTGTTTCTGAGTCTAAAACAAAAGAGCGCCAACATTTTGACGCTCATTATATTATTGAAGACGATTTTGTTTTGGTTTGTCTTATAGAACGAACCAATGAGTGATTCTTTCCTTATGAATACATAAAATCAATCTCGAAAGCAATAGCATTGAAAGCTTCTTGCTTGATCAAGTCAGTTTCTGATTTGTAAGGTAGCAATTTATTAAAAATGATGTTCGCTTCCTCTTTTGATTTTCTTACCATATGTTTTAGGACAAGTGACGATGCATTTCTGATGAATACATCTTTAGATACCACATCCTCCCAAACTTTATCTCCTAGGTATTCAGTAATCAACTCTCCTTTGAACTTCTTAGTCAAAAGCAGTCTAGCTAATAACCAGTAGCCTGTGGTACGTATGCTATCATCATCACTTTTTATCCAATCCAAAGCCAATTGATCAGCATAGTCGAGTTCTTGAAAAAGATTGAAGCAGACTTGCTCTCTCATCTCTTGATTAGGGATCTCTGTCACCCACTTGTTGGCTGTTTCGGCCTTGTATTGGTCAAGAGGATAGATGAAAGTCGCTAGAATTTTAAGCTCTCTAGTGGTTTCACTCCAGAGTCTTTCTGCTAGTTCTGCACTTTGTCCATACTTTCCAGCAAGACTTCTTATCTGTTCTATTACCAGCCCAAAGTTTAGCTTATAGTCCAAACCATGCTGACGCATTGAAGTAGATACAATGCCATTCATCGCCTGACGGCAATCTTGGCGTATCTCCCTTAGTATATCATCCATATTATTTTCTTATTTCTTGTAATCCACGGCAGCACGAGCCTCAACTGCCTCTCTCACAAAAGGAAGAATAGCTTGATGTAGAGGGTGGTTTTGGTAAAAATCTAGAGCTTTCTCGTCTATTAATTCTGAGTATAGAACGATGTCATAATTTCCTCCTCCAATCACATCCTTGTTGACTTCAATAGCATGCAAGCCTTCAATCTGCCCTCTTAGGCTTTCTAGCTTTTCTTTTATTAGTTGCGCATTAGTTGCTTTGTCATTGCCATGAGCTGAATCTTTCAGCTTCCACATTACTATATGTCTTATCATTGCTTTTTCTGTTTAGTTATACTCCTACAAATGTAGCGAATACTTTGAGTGAGAGCAAGCTTCTTTTTTCACAAATTTCAGTATTGCTTCAATAGTTTCTGCTCTATAAATTGCATACACTTTCATAATGTGATATATTTGAATTAACAATTCAAAAAAAAGAGAAATGAACAAACTTTTACTGACTACATTATTCTTAGCGCTTTTAGCTACTTCATGTATTCCACGAACTCCCAAAGATAAAGACAGAGCAGAAACTGTAGATATGGAATCGAAAAAAGATACCGAGACTAACCCCAATAAACCAAGATATAAAGCAGATATTAGAGAAGAACTTCAAGGTTTCTTTGCGCATCAAGCATCTGGAAAAGTGGAGCAGGTGACGCCTAAGCACGTGAGTGCAAGTGGCCATGGTATTTATAGTTATTTCTTTTTGAGAAATAAGAAGGGTGTTTCTTTGAAACTACATATTCAATATCCCGACTATGATGCTGATATTTATGAAATTGTAGCCGATGGTGAGACTATGGAGTATGAAGTAAATAAGTCTTTTCAGGCAGAAGGAAGTGCTAGAGTTGTAGAAAATGCAACGTTTAGATGGTATGATAATGCGATCAATCTTGCAGACGAAGAATTTATTCGCAAGATGCAGGATGCAGAGTCTGTAACTCTAAATATGAAATCGAAGAAAGGGGATAGGTTGCTAGGTAGTATAAAACTGACTAAAAAAGAAGTAGAGTCACTAGAGCAGACTATCGACTACTATAAAAGTCTGGATGGAGCTAAGATTCCTAAAAAAGGGATGGTGAATATTCGTAGCTACTAATTTTAGACTTAATATTCTGAGGGCGTGACTACTATTTCGGCATACAATGAGCCGTCTGTTTTGTAGTAAGCATAGATAATAGTCATGCCATCTTCTTTTAATGCGGCTGAATTAGCCGAGTTTTTAAGGCTATTGAGTATTTGTGGTCTTGAAGACTCAATGAAGCTACCTTTCAAAACTTTAGGGTCTTTGAGTAAGGTGTAGTAGTATTTGAATTCTTGTGCGCTTAGAGCTTTTACACTGTCCATTCTGATACCTCTGTTGAATTCAACAGGTAATTTCTTATTGAGGTCTTCTGCCTTCGATATATATTTTTCAGTAGGCTCTTTTTTACATGATATCAAGCCTTGTGATAAAATGAGTAGGGCTACGACTTTGATGATAAGTTTCATTATCAGAGAGATTCTAGATTTTGTGTAAATATAACGTATAAGTTCTTATTTTCGCTTATTCTATATAGCGTAAAATTTCTAACGTTTTATTTGAATTCAATATCGCTACATGTTTTTTATTCTTGCTGATTGCTATTTGAGGTAAATCCTTGAGGTGAGCTATGATAGAGGATGTTTGTTCTCCACTATAGATTTCAGGAATTGAAGTTTCAACTTTGCCCGTTTTTATG
>JASLEN010000121.1 GCA_030151105.1 Dysgonomonas sp. | reverse complement strand
ATTGCCATATTCCCTCAAAAGGTTCATATTGCGGTGAGTAGATGGATGCTGAAACATATCTAAGTCCATTGCTGGAGCAACTATTACAGGGGCTTTCATAGATAGGTAGGTGGTGATGAGCATATTGTCTGCTATTCCATTGGCCATTTTTCCCAGCGTGGCAGCTGTTGCTGGTGCAATAATCATTATATCAGCCCACAATCCCAAATCTACGTGACTGTGCCAAGTTCCATCATTTGCCGTAAAGAACTCACTTACTACTGGTTTTCCTGTCAATGCCGATAGTGTAACGGGTGTAATAAATTCTTTACCCGATGGTGTTATCACAATCTGAACCTCTGCCCCTTGTTTAATGAGGAGGCGAGCGAGTGATGCAGCCTTGTATGCAGCAATACTACCAGTAATTCCCAATACGATATGTTTCCCTTCTAGAGTCATGATTTGTTGTATTAAATATTTACGAACACAAATATAAGTTCAAAATAGTTGCCATTCAACACTAATTGGAATAAAAGCTATCAGACCACTTTATATGTTTTATAACACATTTCTACAATCTGAGGGTATTTAACCTCTTTCGGTACTACTTTCACATTTCTTTTCTATATTTTTGTAAGCATTAGCGAAAATTAAGTTCACAGAGCTTTTTCCTTAAAAATAGAAAATACAATAATCAACAATAAATAAAATTAAAATCTATGTTTAAAAAACATCCTAAAGGATTGCTAGCAGCCTCATTATCCAACATGGGAGAGCGTTTTGGCTTCTATGTGATGATGGCTATCCTCACGTTATTCTTGATGTCTAAGTTTGGACTGGACAAGGATAAAGCAGGAATTATCTACTCGCTATTTTACTTCTTCATCTATGCATTAGCCCTATTGGGAGGATATATTGCCGATAAGACAAAGAAGTATAAAGGCACTATTGCTATTGGTATTGCTACCATGGCTATTGGATATGTAATTATTGCTATCCCAACAGAAACTCCTGTGCAAAACTTTCCGCTAATGCTTACTGTTACTTGCGTTGGATTGTTCGTAATTGCATTTGGTAATGGTTTATTCAAAGGAAACTTGCAAGCTATTGTAGGACAGTTGTATGACCAAAGTCCAGAGTATGAGGAAAAACGTGACGAAGGTTTCTCGCTATTCTATATGTTTATTAACATAGGTGCTATTTTTGCTCCACTATTTGCTATCGGAATCAGAAACTTGTGGTTGCAGTCTAAAGGATTTTTGTATGATACAGACCTTCCTGCGCTTTGTCATGGTTTCTTAAAAGGAACATTAGAAGCTCCAGCTATGGAACGCTTTACGACATTGGCAAAAGATGTTACCATAAGTGGTGCAGCTCCCGCAGATATGACTGCTTTTGCAAATAACTACTTGAATGTGTTTAACACAGGTTTCCATTATGCTTTTGCAATTGCTATTGTAGCAATGCTTATTTCTCTAGTTGTTTTCATGGTAAACAAGAATCAATTGCCTGACCCAGGAAACAAAGTGCAAAATGCTGAGAAAGCAAAACTATCAAAAGAAGAAGTGAAAATGAGTACAGCGGAAATTAAACAACGCTTGTATGCACTATTTGCTGTATTTGGGGTAGTTATTTTCTTCTGGTTCTCTTTCCATCAAAATGGATTGACATTGACCTTCTTTGCTAGAGACTATGTGGATTTGAGCATGATTGATATCAACTTGTTTGGATTTATTCCATTGAAAGGGGCAGAAATATTCCAAGTATTGAATCCTATGTTTGTGGTGTGTTTGACTCCAGTAGTGTTAGGTATATTTGGATGGTTGAAGAATAGAGGAGTAGAATTATCCGCTCCTAAGAAAATTGCGATAGGGATGGGTATTGCTGCATCAGCATATCTATTGATGAGTGTTGGTTCTATGGGTCTCCCTACAGATGCGGAAAGAGATGCAATGGGAGGTTTGACACAGGCAATGCGTGTAACTCCACTTCTTTTGGTTTGTACCTACCTTATTCTTACTGTGGCAGAGCTATTCATTAGCCCACTAGGTCTATCATTCGTTTCTAAAGTTGCACCTCCTCACTTGCAAGGAATAATGCAAGGATGCTGGTTGGGTGCTACTGCAATCGGTAACTCGCTATTGTTCATTGGGGCAATATTCTATGAGAGCTTATCCCTTTCAGCAGCATGGGCAATCTTCGTAGGAGCTTGTTTGCTATCAATGATTGTGATGATGAGTATGGTGAAATGGCTTGAAAAAGTAACAGAGGATAAAGAGTAATTAATATCCATATATCATATAACAAAAAAGCGTTTAGATTATCTCTAAACGCTTTTTTATTTCTTTATTTTCAGGGAACGATTATTTGCCAAAGGCTAGGCGAACTTTCAATCCATAAGCCATCAACCTCACTTTACTTGTCATACTGCTTGAGCTTCCGTCATCGGTAAGGTGTGAAGACTTAGCAATTCCATTAAAAATATGATCCTCTGGATTAATTGCGTTGTATTGTATCAGCGACAAGTCTGCATTTGTACTCTCCTTAATGTCGTTTAAGCCATAGTCGAAGTAAGCTCCTGTGTATAACGACAAATCGCTTGGCAAATCCCATTTAGCCCCAGCTTCTAGAG
>JASLEN010000112.1 GCA_030151105.1 Dysgonomonas sp. | reverse complement strand
TATAAAAATAATATTTGGGAAATTGAGAATGAGAAACAAAACAACTCATATGATGTAGATCAAAGTACACTCGATAATGCTTACTTCCAACAATATGGACGTACCAATAGCTTAGACCGTGATTTATTTAATGCTTCTGCTTCTCTTTCCTATCAAATTCAGCCTTGGTTGAAGGCAACAGTACGTTCAGGTCTTGACTATTTGTCAACACGTCAACATACAAAGATTCATCAAGGAGCTTTTGCCGGAAGTGGAGAAAACTTTTGGTGGCAAGCTAAGAAAAAAGGTTTGTATGCAGCTTCTCAAAACTCAAAGTGGAGTACTACTAACGATATGATGTTTATAGCCGACCATAGAGTAGGAGATTTTACAGTTGATGGAATTTTAGGAGGATCTATATTTTATCAAAAAGAAGAATACAATCATGGAAGAACTAGCGACGGTATAATGAGCCCTGGTTATTTCTCTCTTAAGTCTTCAGTAAAAGACGCAGTTGCCGAATCTTCACTTTCTACAAAACGTACTAACAGTATTTATGGAAAAGTAGGAGGATCTTGGAAAAGTATGGTCTATCTAGAGGCTACGTTGAGAAACGATTGGAGTTCAACATTGAGTTCCGATGAGCGTTCATTCCTTTATCCTTCGGTAGGAGGTAGCTTTATTGCTTCTGAATTATTACCTAAAAATGATTGGCTGTCTATTTGGAAATTACGAAGTTCTTGGACTGTATCTAAAGTAGAGCCAGCTATCTATGAAAATAATATTGGCTATACAATTGCAACTAGCCAATGGGGAGCAATGACAACAGCAAAACTTCCAGGTTCAATAAGACCATCAAGCTTGAAACCCGTAAAAATAGTTTCAACTGAGGTGGGAACAATGGCTTCGTTCTTCAACAATAGATTCTCTGTTGATTTTGCATATTATACAAGAAGAGCAGAAGATAGAATTCAAAATGCAAGTATTTCTCCAGCATCAGGATATTCAACTTCATTGGTTAATACTGACGAACAGATTACGACAAAAGGTTTTGAGTTAACTCTTCATGGAACACTTGTTCAAACACAAGATTGGAAATGGGATATAACTACAAACTGGTCTCGCTATGCAAGATATTATACCAAGCTAGATGAAAAGTATTCAGCAAAGCATCCTTGGGTAAAAAAAGGAGCTCGTGCCGATCACTATATCTTAGATGATGATTTTGAAAGAAGTCCTGATGGACAAGTGGTGCATACTGAGCAAGGTACTCCAAAGAAACTTCCTCACAAATCGTTGTTCGGTTATGCTGATCCAGACTGGGTATGGGGTGTGAGCACTAATGTGAAGTATAAAGCGTTTACGCTAGGTATTGCAGTAGATGGACGTATTGGTGGATTGACTCCTACAGTAACTGAGACTTATATGTGGCTTGCTGGAACGCATCCAAATTCGGTAACAGATGCACGTTATGCAGATGTGGAAGATGCACTATTCAAAAAGAATAATCCGGGTGTGGACACAGGTTATAAAGGGAGCTATGTTGGCGATGGAGTGAAGGTTGTGAGCGGAAGTATTAGATATACTCCAGACGGACAAGTATTAGAAGATACTCGTCAGTTTGCTCCTAATGATATTGCTGTTCCGTATAAATATTATATCGACAACTCGCATAAGAACTTTATATGGGGAGGAACAGCTTCTCCGCTAGATGTGTATAGCACAACATTCTTGAAACTGAGAGAAATATCATTGACTTATGATTTGCCAAAAACATTTGTCAAGAAGTTTAAAGCAAATGATGCCTCTGTTTCTTTCGTAGGACAAAATGTGTTGATGTGGGCTAAAGATTTCAAATACTCCGACCCTGATGGAGGATCAGAGAACTTCAACGAGCCTTCGCCACGTTATCTAGGAGTAAATATTAAACTTGGTTTCTAAAAAAGTAAAAATCATGAAAAGAATAAATTTATATATATCAGTAGCACTCCTGTCTCTACTCACATTTTGGTCGTGTAGCGATATGGATGAGTTAAACTCTGACCCTAATAAAGCAACTAAAGTTCCAGCTTCTACACTATGTACAAGAGTACTTTTAGACCTGTGCAAACCATACGATGGGAAAGGTTATATATCGCTAAATGCACTTCCTAAGTATGTGGCTTATGCACAAGAGGGTGGAGCAATGGCAGAGCAATATAATAAGATTGGTTCAGGTAATTTTGGTATTTATGCCGTTATGCCCAATGTGGACGATATGGTGAAATATGCTAAAGATACAGAATTTGAGCAATCGTATCAAGGCGTATATCATTTTACTAGAGCATATATGCTTTTTGATCTAACGATGAAGATGGGAGATGTTCCATTCTCGGATGCTAATCAAGGTGCACAAGGAAACATTACTCCTAAATATGATACGCAAGAGCAAAACTTCATTAGTATTCTCACAGAACTAGAAGCTGCTGACAAGGCATTTGCTGCTGCGCCTAGCAAAGCATTTGTGGGTGATATCGTTTATGGAGGAGATGTGAGCAAGTGGAGAAAAGCAACAAATTCTTTTGCACTACGAGTATTGATGACTCTATCGGAAAAAGAAAGTGTAGCGTCATTAAACATCAAAAAACGTTTTGCTCAAATTGTGCAAGCAAATAACCTGATGACTAGCAATGATGACAACTACAGTTTGAAGCATGCGAATGAAAAGGGAAGATTTCACCCACTATACGATCAAGCTAAATTTACAGCTAATGCTGTATTGACTACACTTGTGGTAGATAATCTGAAAGCATTAAATGACTATCGCTTGTTCTATTATGCAGATCCATCACCAGTGAAGGTAAAAGCTGGAATCTCCGAATCTAGCATGGATGCTTACTTGGGAGTAGATGCTGCTATTATTTATGGAACGCTAAATGATATTCACAACTCAAAAGATATATCATTATTGAATTCTCGTTATACCATTTTACATGATAGTGAACCATTTGTAATGATTTCGTTTGCTGAGCAAAACTTTATTATTGCAGAAGCAATAGAGCGTGGATGGATAACTGGTAATGCTCAGACCTATTATGAAGATGGAGTGAAAGCTGCATTGAAGCTGACAGCGGCTGGTAATGCTACTTATGCTCACGGAATGCCTATTACTGACCAGTATATCAGGGGGTACTTTGTAGGAGAGGCTGCGTACAAAGCAACTAAGGAAGAGAGATTGAAACAATTGTGGTTGCAAAGATATTTGCTACGTTTTATGCAAGATCCTACTCCTAGTTTCTTTGAGTATAGAAGAACAGGATATCCAGAATTTCCAATCAATCCTGCATCTAACTTGAATGTGAATGCTCCTAATAAAATTCCTGTTCGTTGGATGTATCCAAATGTGGAAGTTACAATGAATAAGGACAATCTTAAGGATGCACTTATCAGACAATTTGGAGAAGAGAATGATGAAATCAACAATGTAATGTGGTTGTTGAAATAATGAATAAAGACTGATAGGTATTAGATGGTTATTCTAATGCCTATCAATCGTTTTAGCAAAGTAAAAAGAAATGAAACAAGGAATATACACAGCTCTAGCACTAATATTATTGTTGGCTGCTTGTAATACAAAGAAAGTAGAAGAGCAAGCAACTATTATAGAAACTGCTAGTGGGAAATGGGAAATGGTGTGGAACGATGAGTTTGACTACCAAGGATTGCCAGACTCTACACGTTGGAGCTTCGATACAGATGGAAATGCTTGGGAGTGGGGCAATTATGAGCAACAGTGGTACACAGCCAATAGGCTAGAGAATGCTTTTGTTGGTAATGGCATCTTAACCATCAAAGCTCAGAAAGAAGATTGGGAAACAAAACACTATACTTCGGCACGTCTAAGAACCTTAAACAAAGGAGATTGGAAATATGGGCGAATAGAGGTTTCTGCAAAAATGCCGAAAGGAAAAGGAACCTGGGCTGCTATTTGGATGATGCCTTCTGAAGATAAATATGGAACTTGGCCACGTAGTGGAGAGATTGATATTATGGAGCAAGTTGGTTCGCATCCCGATACAATTTTCTCTACTGTGCATACTGAAGCATTCAATCACATTATAAATACTCAGGTAGGCGATACGCTACCTACATTGGGGGCTACTGAAAAGTTCCATACCTATGCGCTGGAATGGGACGAAAATGAGCTGAGAAGTTATGTGAATGATACTCAGTATTTCACTTTCAAGAATAACGGAGAGGGTTCTGCGGCTTGGCCA
>JASLEN010000099.1 GCA_030151105.1 Dysgonomonas sp. | reverse complement strand
TTGCAGCAGCCGTAATACTCCCTAAAGATATTGTTTGTGAAGAACTAAACGACTCTAAACAACTGACAGAACGAAAGAGAGAACTACTACGTCCATATATCGAAGAGCATGCTTTGGCTTGGGCAGTAGGCATTGTAAATCATAAAGAGATAGATCAAATAAACATCCTAAACGCTTCTTTTCTAGCGATGAAGAGAGCCGTAGATAAATTAAAAATCAAACCCGAACACTTGTTAATCGATGGAAATCGTTTCAAGAAACATGATACTATACCTCACACTTGTGTTGTAAAGGGGGATGCAAAACTAATGCCAATTGCGGCAGCTTCTGTGTTAGCTAAAACCTATAGAGATGACTTTATGAAAAAGATTCATAATGAATATCCCAACTACGATTGGTCAAAAAACAAAGGCTACCCTACGCCTAAGCATCGAGCAGCCATTGAAAAATATGGGGTTACTGAATATCACAGATTGACGTTTAATCTGACAGATAAACAATTAAATCTTGATTTTTGAGCAATTATTTATAACCGAACTGTTCTTCAAAATCCTTCCCTAAGGTATTTAAGAAATAGAGCGTTGATTTTCTAGCATTTATTCTCAATTCTTTTAGCGGACTAGTTTCCTCTATCATCGCATCAGTTATAAATTCTTCTGCTCTGATTACACGTGGCAGCTTTTTACTTTTAGCATCTTCATGAAGATAAGACATATCAGTTATCTCTAACACACACTTATCATCAAATATGAAGCCATCTACACGATAGCGCATCACCATTTTCTCTCTCACTCCGTAAGAGTTTTCTGGTAAAACTAATTCGATCCTAGACTTAGCTACAACCTCATTCTTACGCCCATCATATCTCACACTTGATATAAAAGGATCTTTTCCATAGTTATTTCTCGCCCACTCCCGCAGAATTTCAAAATTTTCGGCAGCAGATTTTCCGTTATTAAATTTTACTTCTTTGACAAAGGCTACCTTATTATTAAGTACAGGCACATCTTTGAAAAGCTCATTTTGTCTCGTAACCTGAGCGGAAAGAGTGATAGTAAAAAGTGTACAAATTATTAAAAATAGAGTTTTATTCATTGTAATGTGTTTTGGTTCAAGAGCCAAGATAATAAAATCTCAACATTTCACCAATCAAAATCTATTATTCAATTATCCTTTCCTGTTGCAACTAGATAGTTTTTCAACGTATTTGAATACATAACTAGCATTCTTTCAAATACAAAGTCATGATCTATAACATCCAAGTCTATTTTTTTGATTTGTTCTTCAAGGTAGTTTATAAATACTTCCTTATCCTCTTTGGAGTATTTATCAGCAAAACGAGTTTCTTTATGTAACATATCATGAGCTACATAATTTCCCTTAAAGATTTCATAATTAGAATGAATCTCTTTGTCAATTATTTTTGCTGCCATTTCCACTTGGAGGCGCTTATCGATTGCTGGAATTTTGTCCAATTCATCGTTGATACATTTACCAAAGCGGAAAACAATTTGACCTTTTTGACCTAGAATACCGATCTCCATATTCAACAAGTCATCTCGTTGAGTTTTCTTGAAATCTGGATTGTCCCTTTTTTGTTGAAACTCCTTTGCCTTCAAATAATCACATGGGTCAAACTCATAAGAGATAGAAAGCGGCACTAAATTCAAACGTTTCAAGCTACCTACAAATGTGCCATCCTCACTATGCAATGTCAACATTTTCAACAAGCTATCCTGCGTTCTATCATTTGAATCTTTAGCTCGTCCTTCACGTTGAGCAATCCAAACTGACTCACCCTTTTCATTGATGTTGTAATGAATATACTCCGAAAGATGCTTAGATGAAAGTAACTGCTCACGCACAGAAACCCCTCTCTTGACTATGAAACTTTTATTAAGTCTCACCAGTTTGTCAATCCATGGGTGAATAAGCAAGTTATCCCCAATAGCAATTTCGGTAGTGTCTAAATTTTGCTCTACTCTCGAAATATTCAACAGACCTGCATCTAATACAATATCTCTATGATTGGATAGAATAACATGTTGTTTTGTTTTAGATAGATTATCCCAATTAAGAGTTTGAATACCTGTTGACCCCATTTTACGCAGCCATGTTACCACAGGATAAACCATCTTTGTCTGAAAGTCTTTCTTGGTTTTGAAAGATGACATTTGTGCTGAAAATTCTGCCCAATCAAGATCTGGCATCACATACTTTACAGCATGCTGAAACCCTGGATCTACCAACAACTCTTGAATTGCTTGCTCTACCTCATGATCGTATAAAGGGGCAATATCATCAAACTTACTATTCATTCTTTAGTTTTTTAGTTCCTCTTCTATTATTGCAGTCAGCACTTCTGTAATTGACAGACCCGCAGCTGCTACTTGTTGTGGAATAAAGCTCGTTGGCGTCATTCCTGGTGATGTATTTACTTCTAATAAGAACGGAGTTTTGTCCGAAATAATATAATCGGCTCTAATTATTCCTTTTGCACCCACCATATTGTAAATTTTCTTGGTGAGTCTGTGTATCTCATTTGTTAGTTCGTCTGTAATTCGTGCTGGTGTAATTTCTTCCACAGCTCCTTCATATTTCGCTTCGTAATCAAAAAACTCATTCTTGGTTACGACCTCTGTTATTGGAAGCGCATGGAGTTCTCCATCTATTTTATAGCAACCACAAGTTACTTCTGTACCTGCTATAAAGCTTTCTATTATAACCTCGCCAGCCTCTCCAAAGCCTGTTGCAATAGCTGCAGCTAGCTCCGATTCTGCTTTCACTTTAGTGGTGGCAAAACTAGACCCTCCAATACTCGGTTTAACAAATATAGGCAATCCTAACGAATTTATGATTTCGGAGGTACTATATTCTTGGCCTTTGCGCAGCACAAGCGAGTTAGCAACGGTGAAACCGAAGTTTTTCAGAAAGTTATTCGTATAATACTTATTGAACAAGAGAGCAGATGTTTCGAGGCTACAGGTAGAATGTGGAATACCCAACATCTCAAAATAACCTTGCAATCGTCCATCTTCTCCTGGTGTACCATGGATTACGACATAAGCAAAATCAAACTTTACCTTTTCGTCTGTTAATTCATTATGAAAACTAAAGTCGTCCTTATTGACACCAACTATTGAGTTATCACCTACTTCTACAGTCCAACTATCTTTTGCAATTTTAAGCTTATAGACATTGTATTTCTCTTTGTCTAGATAGTCATAAACGCTGACCATGCTTTTGGCAGACACGATGGATTCGGAAGAGTATCCTCCCCAAACTAAGGCTATATTTTTTTTCATATATTATATTAAAATGAAATAGCTAAAACTTGATAGTAATGTGTA
>JASLEN010000090.1 GCA_030151105.1 Dysgonomonas sp. | reverse complement strand
TGATTGCACAATTTCGTAGGTAGGTATATAGTACAAATAATCTCTTTCAGGATCGAATTTTCGAGTGTTTTTGAACTCTATAACACATGCACCAGGCATACCATAATGAAATACTCCATTTACATTTCCATTTGCATCAGTTAGTCTATCTTTTAGAGCTTGGTAGGTTGCTAGAGTCTGCACTTCATTTTCCATGCAAATAGGTCCTATTAAGCTCACAGGAAGTACTTTCTCTGCAATTTTCCAACGAATGATGTCATCATATCTAAAACTCTCAGACAGTAGTTCAACAGTACGTTCTCTACGTATTTCTTCAAGCATATTTAACCCATGTTGAGACACAAAGTTGTTAGTAAGCTCTTTGTCAAATCCAGCACGAGCTCTAACTGCATTTACTGTGGCGTTCAGTTGTGCATCACTTATACTCCCGTTGTGTTCATAAAGCGCTTCGGCATATGAGAGGAGCATTTCAGCATATCTAATTATGATTTTGTCTGTAAAATCCTTATTATTTACACTTTGTTCCCAGAGTGATCCAAAAAAACCTTTCTTCACAGGATATCCTTTTGGTCGTTGTGAATCAAAAGGATAGTATTTGCCTTTTCCTGTAATGATCCATCCCATAAAAGGGTCGTTTTCTAAAGCATCATTTACTGTCCAAATGGTTTTTAATAGACGAGGGTCACGCTGACCTAAATTATTGGGTAGGGGATTGCCATCTACATCCAATCCTACTACATTGTTGTATGATGTCTCTGTAGGAACTTTCAATGAGGTTTTATCAATGGGTAATCCATCTGCATAGAGAACAAGGTCGATAATATTGCGTGTCAATCCGTAAGACCCTTCTAAATTACGAGTATAGACGTGTCCTGTAGTGACGGTTGCAAAGTCATTTAGTCCGTATGCTTTTCCGAAAATGATTTCTTTGTTTACTTTATTTTCTTCATTTTTATATGAAAAAACATCATTGAAGTCAGAGAATAATTCATGCCCTTCCATCTTTAATAGCTCAAATGCATCTATCGATTTTTTTAGGTGTGCGTTGCTATTACTACCTCCATTAACTTTATGATATTTTTGAAAAGTACCTTCATATAGTCCAATACGTACTATCATGCCCAATGCTGATGAGCGACTCACTCTTCTTCTATCCAATTCTCCTGTAGGAAGAGCAGTCCATGCTGGAAGATGTTTCAATGCATACTCTAGGTCAGAATAACATTGTTGAATAACTTCCTCTCTACTTGTTCTTCCCATCTTAAGATCAGGATCATTCAAATCAGTAAAGACTTTTAAAAGCAATGGCACATCTCCATATTTTTTCACCAATTCAAAATAATGATAGGCTCTGAAGAAATAAGCTTCAGCACGCCAACGTTCACGAATATCTGCTTGAATTGGAGCATTTTCAGATTTTACTATAATGTTATTTGCAATGTATATCTTCTCATATGGACCTGAGTAGTCTGAGCTTTCATATTGTAGGCTTCGAGAACCACTACTAATACTATTAGCCGTTTTGCCAATAAACTCATCAGATCGTTGATCAATCGTAAATCCATCCAAGTCATAATAGAGCATATTACAAGCTCCTTTTAGATCAGATTCGGATTTCCAAAAATCTTTGTCTGTTAGCTCAGATTGAGGAGTAACATCAAGTAAGTCATTACACCCATATAGCATTATAGCGATTAATGCTACAGTACTTATATATATAAATTTTCTCATGTTTTTCTTTTTTTAAAATGTAAGATTAACTCCAGTTGTCCAAGTTCGGAAGAACGGGTAGTAATTTCTACCTTGACTTCCTCCCACTTCAGGGTCAACTACATCTAGTACATTTGTATGCTCCCATACATCTGTTCCTGCTACGTAAACACGAAGGCTTTGGATATATTTCTTAGAGATGGGAATTGTATATCCCAATTGAATATTTTTTAGACGAATATATGATCCATCTTGCACCCATTTGTCAGACGGTTTATAGTTGTAGGTGTTTTGATTGATGACACGTGGAAAAAAAGCATTGGGATTATCTTCACTCCAATAGTCGAGATGAATAGACCATGGCATCTGATACGAATATTTTAATGGAGCTGTGATATCATCAGTCAATAAGAATGAACGTTTACCTACTCCTTGAAAGAACATAGAGAAGTCGAATCCTCTCCATTGCACTCCTAAATTAATTCCGTACATATAGCGAGCATTTTCACTTCCCAAATAAACTAAGTCTCCTGGGTTTTCAGGTGTACCACCACCCACTAATGTATGATCGGTTTGACCATTTGGTAGATACTTGATGTCTCCTCCAGTAACCATGTTGTCATTAAAACTTTGATATCCAGGATTAGCTGTTTTGTAATCTAAATATTCTTGGCGACTACTCCAATATCCATCTGTTTTATATCCCCATATAGAGTTGAGAGGATATCCTTCTATAATTCCATTTCGTCCCTCAGATACTGTTCTTACTCCTGCATATTTTACAACTTCGTTCTGACTATCTTCTATATTGAATCCAATACTATAGGTTACTTCTCCTATTTTGTCATGCCAATTGGCTGCGACTTCCCATCCCCATGCTTTTAATTCTCCCACATTTTGATGTGGAACAGTTGCACCCACAAGGTTACCCACTTTGACTGCGGCTAACATGTTTTTATTTCTTTTCCAATAATAATCAGCAGTCATATTTAATCTGCCATTAAGTACCCCCAAGTCAACTCCTATATTGGTTGATTCTAGGATTTCCCAAGACAAATCTCTCGATACCATGTCTTTTTGATAATAGGCAGGATTTCCTACAACACTAATTACGGATGAAGAGTTTCTTACTTTATTATTTATAAGTCCTAGATAATCAAAGTACCCTAATGCAGTACTATTTCCTAGACGTCCCCATGAACCTCTCAACTTAAGATTACTAACATGCTCTCTCAATGGTTCGAACCAAGCCTCTTCATTAGCTCTCCATGCTGCTGAGAATGATGGGAAAACCTCCCAACGATAGTCTGGATCTAATCTTGAGCTTCCGTCGTAGCGCAAATTGGCTTCAAATAGATATCGTTCTTTATAATTATAGGTTAATCGTCCAAAAAGCGAGGCCATTTTCCAAGGTTGGATGAGATCCGATAATCTGGAATTAGTTGCTACAGCATCGTCATAAAAATTTAGACTGAAGAAATCATTCGAAAGCATATTCTGAGCTGTAACATTTAGTTCATCCTTCTCATATTGCTCATATGACATACCAAATAGAGCATGAAAGTTGTGATTGTCTAAGCTGTAACTATAGTTAAACAGGGCTTCAAGCTTATCTAGATAGGCACTATATCTTACTTTGTTAAGCGAACTGTTTCCATTGTTACTTCTATTTCCTACTCCATCTTTCCCATGCCAAATAAGGCTTCTCTTTTCCACATCTTTCATATGGTATGAGGCTCTTCTTGAAGCATTAAGGTCTATCGTAAAGTCTTTTACAAAGTTTTTGAGTTGGATGCCTATTTTACCCGTGTAAAATTCAGTCTTAGAGGTGTTCGTTCCTGAATTCTTCATAAGGTCTATAGGGTTGACTTGTAAATCACCATTATAAGGATTAACTGCATAGTTTGTATCTTCTTCAGGTATGTAAATTGGTTGTCTCCCTCTACCAGAATATAGAGCAGATAGAATATTTGTACTACCATATGCACTTTGTTTGATTACGTTTGCTTGGTATGTAGCCAAAAGATTCACTGATATATACTTATTTAGTTCTGTATCTATAGTAAGACGAATGTTCTTACGATCATTCTTATCAGGACCATACCGGAGTAATCCATCTTTGTAGTGATATCCTGCTGACAAATAGTATTTTGTTTTTTCGGATCCACCCATCATGGATAGTGAGTGGTCATGTGATAGAGTTTCATCTTTTATTCCTTCAGCAATCCAGTTGTTACTCTCAAAATAGTCCCAACGCTGTCCATTTGGGCGATAATTGTAATTGGGATTTCCTATCCAAGAAGATTTTTCAGGATCAAATTCAGGATTTCCATTAGCCATTCCTGTAACAGGATCGACACTTGAATTGATACGAGAAAGATTGATCAGAGTTTGCTCATCCCAGGCAGTTAGTCTTTCAGGCATGCGGCTAGGAAGGTTTATACCTACCGATCCATTGTATATTATTTTGGTTCTTTGTCCTGCCTCTCCCTTTTTTGTGGTCACTAGTATTACACCTCCAGCTGCTCTTGCTCCGTAAATAGAGGCTGCTGCAGCATCTTTCAATACCGATACACTTTCTATATCGTCAGAATTTAGTAGTGCTATATCTCCTTCTACTCCATCTATTAATACTAAAGTTGCCATGGCATTAGAAGAAGATAGCCCACGTATGCGCAAGTTGCTTGTTTCAGATCCAGGCTGTCCCCCAGACCTAAGTACAGTGAGCCCCGGTATTACCCCTTGTAGTGATGCTAGAGCATTGGCATTACGTTTTTCAGCGATTTCCTTTCCATCTACAGCTGCTACGGCTCCTGTAAGGTTGACTTTCTTTTGTACTCCATAGCCCACTACTACTACTTCATCTAGAGTCGTAGTGTTTTCTTTGAGTACGATATTTAACTTCTTATCAGAATTTACTGTTACTTTAGTTTCACTATATCCAATATAGCTAATAGTAATAATATCTCCGATTTCACATTTGAGAGTAAACTCTCCATTTAGATCAGTTGCAGTTCCAGTGTTAGTTCTCTTTAGAACTACTGAAACACCAATTAAAGGTTCTCCTGCTTCATCTTTAATGACTCCATTAATATCTTTTGTTTGAGCAAATATACTTTGCGCAGTACAAAAAATTAAGAATAGCAAAGCTAGCCACTTGGGTAATAGCTTAAAAAATCTTTGATGTTGTTTTTTCATGTTTTCAAGATTAGATTTCTAAAAGGTATTTTACGATTATCAGAGAGAGAATGATATCCTCTTTTGATATAAAAGTTCGATGAAAAGGTAGATTTTATATATTTGGGTCGTTTGTAGAATCTAATCTTTTTGTTGTAATATTGAATCAATTATGTTAAAATGTAGATGTGTTGCCTTTTCTTTATTTTCCTCAGAGTTGGAAAAGGGATTGGATTACTTTCTATTAGGTTATGGATGTTTTTATTTATTTAAAATCTTATTTATTTAAATAAATAATGCCTATTTTTGACTAGATATAATATACGATTTATGGAAACTATAATGTTGATTGGCAGTATAATAGATGATGCCAAGGAAAGAAGTAAAGATGGTAAGGAATTTGTTACTTTTACAGTTGCTATTGATGATAAGCGAGATAGAGCATTGAGTCGATATTATTCTTGTATCTTATATGGTGTTAGTAAAAATCGAATTAAGTATTTGACTAAAGGAGCAAAAGTGAGTGTCATAGGAGAATTCTACCCCTCCATATATCATGAAGAGGGTAGGGAGCCTATCTTAAACCTGAATGTGAAAGTGAGTGTTCTAGAGTTGGTATGAAAAAGCACAAGTAAAGATATACTTGTGCCTGTAAATTATATAGCTAAGCTATTCTATAATAAAAACAGAAATTTTATTTCATATTCCTATTCCCGAATATTGGAATCCAATTTCCTCCATTTCATCTTTGTTGTAGATGTTTCTTCCGTCAAAAACAACTGGAGTTTTCATCGTTTTTTTGATTACTTCCCAAGAAGGCAATCTAAACTCGTTCCATTCCGTAACAAGAAGTATTGCATCGGCATCTACTGTTGCGTCATAGATATCTTTGGCGTAGTAAACAGTATCTCCAATTCTTCGTTTTGACTCTTCTTCGGCGATTGGATCATAGGCTTTCACTTTTCCTCCAGCTTGCAGAATTTGGTCAATTAATACCAAAGATGGAGCTTCACGCATATCATCAGTGTTGGGTTTGAAGGCCAATCCCCACATTGCGATAGTTTTTCCTTTGATATCTCCATTGTAGAAATCCATAAGTTTTTTGAATAGTAGATGCTTTTGACGCTCATTTACATTCTCTACAGCTTCGAGAATTTCTAATTGATATCCATTTTGTTTACCTGTACTAATCAAAGCTTTGACATCTTTAGGGAAACAGCTTCCACCATATCCGCAGCCCGAATATAAGAATTTAGATCCGATGCGAGTATCAGAGCCAATTCCACGGCGAACCATATTTAC
>JASLEN010000008.1 GCA_030151105.1 Dysgonomonas sp. | reverse complement strand
GATTAGTAAAGGTACAATCAGAGATATTCGCCCAATTGAGGTTTTGTTGAATATAATTGCATTGAATGTGACCACCTTCTTGGCCTTTCCACTAATGGAAGTCGTACTTGGGAAAGGAGATGAAGTAACTCGTATAATGGCTGAGCGAAAAGAGAGCAATGTTGAGTTTATTATCAATGGTATGAAGTCAGATACACCAAAGCCCAAATATACACAGACTAGTTTGAGCTTTGATTTCTAATATAAATGACTAACTAACTAGTTAGTTGAAGAGGCTTAGTCCTCTTCTTCACTCAATCCACGCAGTTCCTTAGCTATTTGATAGTGTCTATCAGCCATTTCTACATTGTCTATGGCGGCATAGACTTGTGAGAGGTATTCGTGACACGAGGCATGATCTGGCTTTAGTTGGCTCGCCTTAGAAAAATCACTAATGGCAAGTTCTGGGTCTTTTAATTTTAGTCTTCCTTTTCCTCTGTTATATAATGCTTTGAAGGATATAGGGCTCAAGTCAACAGCCTTGTTGAAGCATTCCAGTGCTGCATAATAATCTTCGATATCATAGAGTGTGACTCCTTTACGTACCCAAGCATCCAAATAATTGGGATCGAGGTCTAGTGCTTTATTGAAATTAGCAATAGCAGCACGATGATCTTTGTACGAAACAATACATTCGTTTCCCATTAGATAATATTCTTTGGCATACTTTTGCAGTGCTGTACTTTGTTGATGTAACTTGTTTTTGAGTTCTTGATTCTTTTCTCTTAACTCGTTTATTACATTCAACTTTTTGCGGATAAAGCGCTTCGGAAGTGGTTTTTCTATATCATATCTAGCGTGTATAGCCTTGAAGAAGTAATTTAAAGACTCATCAAAATTGCCCTCGTCATATTTTGAAACAGCTTCTTTGTACAAGAAATCTGCATCTGATTCTTTTAGGGCTTTGTTAATTAGCTGTTGATTGTTGAATTGACGACTAAATTCGATTATTTCAGGTCGTACGAAAACATCGGTTCTACTGATTCTCTTTTTCAGTACCAATCCTTCTAGCGAAGTACATCTACTGAGTGCCACGTACGCCTGCCCTCCAGCAAAAACACCTCCCGTGAAATCAACGATAACATTGTTGAATGTCAATCCTTGACTCTTATGAATTGTGATTGCCCAAGCTGCTTTTAGTGGCAATTGGGTATAAGTTCCTATAATTTCTTCTTCTATTTTTTTCTCTTGTTCGTTGTATTTATAACGATAGTTTCTCCAAGTCTCTAGCATCAGTTTGACTTCTCTTCCATCATCTTTTAACACATACACATTTCCTTCTTCATCTATCTGAGAAATAATGCCAAGTGTACCATTCACCCAGCGGCGGGGCCATTGCAAGTCGTTGCGGATGAACATGACCTGAGCATGTTCTTTGAGTACCAACTCTTGGGCAGTTGGCAATGATGATTCTGGAAAGTCTCCTTCTATAACACCATAACTGATAAATTCTGAAGTTTCAAGTTCAGCCATCTTGCGCTCATTGATGTAGTCAACATTATCCCGTCGGGTGGCTAGTGTGATATACATATCCTCCTCCTTAGGGTTAAATGTAGGATCAACATTTGTGTTAAGAGAGGTGAGATCGGTTGTATTTGATTTGCCCATTCGTACATTGTTGAGAATGGAGATAAAGCTTTCGTCTGTTTGGCGATAGATTTTAGTAAATTCGATGGGCACGAGATTTATTTCTCGAAACACATTTGCCGAAAAGAAAAATGCATTTCTATAAAACTTGGTAATAATATCTCTAGCATCTGAAGTAACTACGGGTTCTAACTGAAAAACATCACCTACAAATACCAATTGTTTTCCACCAAAGGGAGTACGCATATTATTAGAATATACACGGAGAATTCTATCTACACAATCTATGGTATCTGAGCGAACCATCGAAATCTCGTCTATGATGATGAGTTCTACTTCTTGAATTATTTTTCGATGTTCTTTCTTGTACTTAAAAAATTCAAAGATACGACCACCTAATAGACTTAAATCAGGATCGTCTGGAGCCATAGGTCTGAAAGGTAACTTAAAAAAAGAATGCAGAGTAGCACCTCCTGCATTGATGGCTGCTATGCCTGTGGGTGCTAGAATGACGTATTTCTTTTTTGTAGTTTCGCACAAATGTTTCAAAAAAGTAGATTTACCAGTACCAGCCTTTCCTGTCAGAAAGATGGACTGATTGCTTCGCTCTATAAGTTGGAGCGCATTTTGAAATTCTTTGTTGCTTGTATCTAATGTAAAACTCATGACTACAAAAGTAGGAGTTTTATATGAGTATTTGATTTCTTGAGGGCTGATTCTGTTATAATATATGGTAAAAGTGAGTATTGGCGACACTTTCTTCTTATCATATTGCAATTGTTAGAATATAATTATTAACTTTAATTTAAGTTAAACTAAACCTTATTACTATGATACTACGCACATTTATGTTGCTTCTAATAGTTATTTTAGGAATGCCCTTTGCTTCTGGGCAATCTAAATTTGGACAAGCGTCACAGGCTGAGCTCGAAATGACGACTTACGAACAAGATACTACAGCTTCGGCTGTCATTTTGCACAAAGATGGTAAATTACGATTTATTGTTGATGAGCGAGCTGGTTTTCAATTTGAATATACTGAAGAAGTAAAAATCAAGATATTAAAAACCGATGGACTGGAGTATGCCAACAAGGAGTTAAGCTACTATGTGGTAGATAGAATAAATAAGGAAGATATTCGTTCGCTTTCTGGCACTACATACAATTTGGAGAATGGAAAAGTGGTGAAAACTAAATTGTCTAAGGACAATATTTTTGAAGAAGATAGCGGAACCAAATGGAAGGTACGAAAATTTGCTCTACCTGCAGTCAAAGTTGGTTCGGTGATAGAGTATAAATATACCATGACATCTAGTTTTTTGTATCAGCTTCGTGACTTCTTCTTTCAATCCAGTATTCCAGTCGATTATGTAAGCTTTGAAGCCACTATTCCTGAATATCTAACCTATAATTTAAATAATCAGGGCTATGTTAGAATGGATGAGACTGATAAGAAATCAGTAGGAGAACGTTTCATATTCAGATACAATGATAGCTCAGGGCGTTCGCAAATGGGAGATCATAGTTGCAATGCAGATCAATATATATTTAGAACTTCTAAAGTGCCCGCAGCTAAACAAGAAGTGAATCTTTGGACAATTAATGATTACATCTCTAAAGTTTCTTTTGAGCTAAGAGCAACTAACTTCCCTGGATCATTTTATAAACCTTATTCATCGTCGTGGGAACAAATTGATAGTGAACTCTTGAAGAGTAGTAGCTTTGGAGGTAATCTCAAAAAGGCAAATTGGTTTAAAGATGATGTTGTTAAAGATGATTTGACAATGGCTAATGCAAATGCTATTGTAAAGATGATTACTGATAAAGTTAAATGGGATGACAAGAGCTCGGTAAATGTATCTAATTTGAAGGAGGCTCTGAATAAGGGAATAGGGAATAGCGCAGATTTAAATTTCTTATTGATCAATGCTTTGGATGCAGGCGGCTTTGATGCATTTCCTGTTATATTGAGTACTCGATCTAAGGGGCGAGTTCCATTGACTTATCCATCGG
Source organism: Dysgonomonas sp. (assembly GCA_030151105.1). Lineage (GTDB taxonomy): Bacteria > Bacteroidota > Bacteroidia > Bacteroidales > Dysgonomonadaceae > Dysgonomonas. The sequence continues at coordinate 3,133 of JASLEN010000008.1, read as the reverse complement.
CGGCGGCATTCAACTATGTGATAACAGGAATGCGATTGGATGATAAAATGTATTTTATTGATGCTTCTTCTAAGTATGGGGGATGGAATATTCTTCCTCAAAAATGTATGGTAGAGCAGGCACGCATTATAACGGAACATCACAAATCTTGGGTTGATTTACAAAAAGTGTCTCAAGGAGGTGTTGTCAATCAGGTTGTGGTGGATTTTGAAGATGGAGGTACTTCTATGAAGGTAATAGAATCCAGATCGGGGAATGATGCACTCAATGCACGGGCGGCTTATTATTCGTATGATAATGAAGAAAAATTTATAGAGAGTATAGAGGCTAGTAAGAATTGTAGAGTTGAAGATTTTAAATTAGAGGGACTTGAAGATAATAATGCATTGTTGGTCTTAAATATTGTGGAAAAGCGAGATATGGAAGATGGTACATCGGGCGAATTTATTTACTTCAGACCTCCGTTTTCGAAAGTCTATAGTGAAAATCCTTTCAAGGCAGAAACACGAACATTTCCTATCAATTTTGATTATCTAAGCAACTACATGCAAATGATAGAAATCAATATTCCTGAAGGATATGAAGTGGCTGAGGCTCCTAAAAGTGAGCGCATGGTATTGAATGATAATGCTCTGGTTCTTCTATATACATCACAGCAAGAAGGAAATGTGTTGAAAGTTTCGCAACGTTTTCAAGTCCGAAATTTATTATTTCTTCCTACTGACTATGATTCTGTAAAGGACTTCTTTGCACGTATGATATTGAAAAATGAGGAGCAAATTGTATTTAAAAGAGTAGATTAAAATTCAAAAAATAAACAGTAATGAAGCGCTTAAAATTTAAAATAGGTATATTATTCTCTCTTTTTATTTGTTCATCATCTTCTATGCTAGGTAACGACTACCTAGTGGCTTCTATACCAGATAGCTTGAAGGAAGATGCAGTGGCAGTTGTTAGAGAATTTACGGCAGTATATACTCAATCAGATGTAAATAATGCGACTTATAAGGTAAGGAAAGTGATAACTGTGCTCAATGATAGAGGGAAGAGCTATGGACATTTTTCTAGCTATAGCGACAACTTTACTGACATCAGAAAGTTTGAGGGAATATTGCGTGATGCTACAACTGGTAGGGAGATAAAAAAGATAAAGAAAAGTGATCTGACAGAATCTAGCCTGTCTCAACATATGGCTACAGATAATTATAGTATCTATTATGAGTTAGCTTCGCCAGTATATCCCTATACTATAGAATATGTGTATGAGCAGAGGTTCAAAAATGGAATTATTGCTTATCCTCGTTTTTTGCCTATGGAGGGCATATCCGAATCGGTGGAAGTAGCAACATACACAATAGAAATTCCACTAGACTTGGATTTGAGGTATAAACCTAACTTCGATTGCGCAATTGAAGAAACTTCTACTGATAAGAATAAAATTTACACCTTTACGGCAAAAGGGGTTAAAGCTCTGAAGAGAGAGCAATATGCTCCTACATTTATAGAGCGTTGCCCCATGGTGAAAATAGCACCTAATGATTTTAGGTATGATGGTGTGGAAGGTAACATGTCCACATGGGAGAACTATGGACAATGGGTGAATAAACTATTGGAAGGCAGAGACAAATTACCCCCAGCAATGGAGGCTAAAGTGAAAGAGCTAGTTGCAGGAAAGACGGATAAGAAAGAGGTTGTGAAAACTCTCTATGAGTATATGCAAGCAAATTCTCGTTATGTTAATATTGCATTGGGTATTGGTGGATTTCAGCCTATGCCAGCTGAATCTGTTTTCAAGAATCGTTTTGGAGATTGTAAAGGTTTATCGAATGTGATGAAAGCAATGTTGAATGCAGTGGATATCCCATCTAACTATTGTGAAATCTATTTAGGAAAGTCAAAGAGTTTAGATAAAGAGTTTTTTGATATGACTCAAACCAATCATGCGGTGCTCCTTGTGCCATTAGCCAATGATAGTATTTGGTTAGAGTGTACTTCTCAAACTATTCCTTTTGGCTATATTCACGATGATATAGAAGGTCATGATGCTTTGGTCATGACCGATAAAGGTGGTGTCGTTTGTCAAGTTCCATCCTATACCACAGCAGATAATTTGACGGAGTCAATAGTGAAAATGGATATTCGTGAAGATGGAGAGGTAGATGGGCAGATGTCGTTTGCTGAGCATTTACATGGCTTTGGGAGTTATCATTATTTAATGAAATCGAATGATAGAGAAAGGCATGTAAAGTATCTTTCGAATAATATCAATTTTTCTAAAGTAAATATTGGAGAAATTAAAACTTCAGAGGAACCATCAGATAAGCCAGTATGTACCATAGAAGCAGATTTTACAGCAACAGATGTAATTAATAAGACAGGAGCGAGAATCTTCATACCATTACTTCCTCTCAAGAAGACGCATCTGGATGCTTTCAAAGCTCGCTCCAGAACGAGTGATATTGTAATAAATTATGGATATAGAGAGAAGGATTCTATCATTATCAATATACCAGAGAATTATGATGTAGAGTCGCTTCCTAAAGAGATAAGTTTGGAAACACCCTTTGGAATATTTGTGGCTAAGGTAGAGAAGAAGGATGAAACGACTCTCGTTTATACACAACAAGTGGATCTCTTTAGAGGAAGATATGATAAGTCTGAATATGATGAGATTAAAAAGTTTTATCAACAGATGTCTTCAGCCTCTAAACGAAAAATAGTAGTGAAGAAAAATGAAATTTAATTTCGCCGAACTTATATAAAAAAAGCAGCTAAACTATTAGCTGCTTTTTTATTGTCATGATATCGTAATTACTTTTTACTCTTATCAGGATACAATGCATCCCACCATTGAGGCTGATCTTTCAACCATTTGTCAAACCATGCGTACATAGAGTATGACCATTGAACACGTTTGTCATGCTTGGCGATTCCATGATTTTCACCTTTCACTTGTAGAAATTCTGTTGGAACCCCTAGTATTTTCAAGGCTGTGTACATTTGAATACTTTCTCCAATTGGCACATTAGTATCTACTGTTCCGTGTGTGAAGAGAATAGGTGTTTTTACCTTGTCGGCACTAAATAGTGGACTTTGTTCCACATAGAGTTCCTTGTTGTTCCAAGGGTAGCTA
>JASLEN010000294.1 GCA_030151105.1 Dysgonomonas sp. | reverse complement strand
TATTTCGCAATGCGACCGAATGATAAAAGCTTCTAATCTATAAATGGCAAAACTTACCGAACAGAATGCACTCTATCGTGTGGCTGCCTACTGCTCCAAAGCAGAGCGGTGCGAATATGATGTGCGCAAAAAGTTGGTTGCATGGGAGTTGTCGGAAGAGGAGCAGAGTAGGATAATTAAACGACTAAAAGATGAAAAATATCTCGACCATAGTCGTTATTGCAGAAGCTATATTAACGATAAAGTAAAATATAATAAGTGGGGAGAGAAGAAAATCATCTTTGAGCTTCGAAAAAAAATGATTGTCGAAAAAGATTATCTTCCACATCTAGAGGATATCACAAAGGATGATTTTGAAGAGCAACTCATTCATATCCTAAAGGTAAAGAATAGGACAACAAAGGCTAAAGACGATTATGATCGTAAAACAAAGCTTATGCGCTTTGCATTGGGGAGAGGCTTTCAAATGGATTTAGTGATCAAATGTGTTGACAATCTATTGATAGGGAAGTATGATGAGGAAGATTTTTAATCATATTCTCAACTTTTTCTTTCCTAACACTTGTGTGGTGTGCAGCCTAAGACTAGCTGAATCGGAAAAGCATATTTGTCTATCTTGTTTAGAGTCTTTACCCAAAACCAATTATCATAGGCAGGAGGAGAATCGCTTAGAGCATTACTTAGGAGGAAAATTTATATTCAATCGTGCTGCTGCTTTTTGTTATTTCTACAAATCAGGAGGAGTGCAGAAGATTATTCATGAGTTGAAGTATAAGAACAATCCTGATTTGGCGGTCTATATGGGAAAGTTATATGGCAAAGACTTAAAAGATTCTGATTTTTTGAAAAATGTAGATTATCTAGTTCCTGTCCCCCTACATCCTAAGCGGCAAAAGCAGCGAGGATATAACCAAGCAGAAGAAATTTGTAAAGGAATTTCGGAAGTCACTGGGATTCCAGTCTGTACGACAATGATAGTTCGTGCTGTGAACAATCCATCGCAAACATCGCACTCCAAAACCGAAAGATGGAAGAATGTGGAGGGGATATTTGCTAGTGTGAACGATATGCTTGTTATGGGGAAAACTATCCTCGTGGTGGATGATGTGATTACTACGGGATCTACCATAGAAGCCATTGCGAAATCTTTTCCAGAAGGCAAAGCACCAACTATAAATATTGCTGCTTTAGGCATTGCTACTTGACAAAAAAGCGAGGATGTTTCCAAAGAGGAGCAAAATTGAATATATTTGTCTAATAGAACAATAAATAAAAACGATATAAAAAATGAAAAAACCATCTATCCCAAAGGGAACCAGAGACTTTTCGCCAGAGGAAATGGTGAAGCGAAACTATATTTTTGATACTATTCGTGAGGTATATAAACTTTACGGATTTCATCAAATAGAAACGCCTTCTATGGAGGAACTTTCTACCCTAATGGGCAAGTATGGAGAAGAGGGAGATAAACTACTTTTTCGCATCCTAAACTCGGGAGATTTCTTCAAAGGGATTTCAAATGAAGAATTGCAAAATAGAGATACAATTCGCTTTACGAATAAGGCTTGCGACCGAGGCTTGCGATATGACTTGACTGTTCCATTCGCTCGCTATGTAGTGATGCATAGAAATGAAATCACATTCCCTTTTCGTAGATACCAAATACAACCTGTATGGCGTGCAGACCGCCCTCAGAAGGGAAGGTATAGGGAATTCTTCCAATGTGACGCTGATATCGTAGGATCAGATTCACTGATTAACGAAGTAGAATTGATTCAAATTATAGATGAGGTTTTTCATCGCTTTGGCATTCGTGTTTCTATCAAGTTGAACAATCGTAAGATTCTTTCAGGAATAGCTGAGGTGATAGGAGAAATGGATAAGATTGTGGACATTACTGTTGCCATTGATAAGCTAGACAAGATTGGTTTGGAGAAAGTGAACGAAGAATTGACCGAAAAAGGCGTTTCGAAGGAGGCAATAGAGAAACTACAACCTATAATCCTACTTAGTGGAAGCAATAGAGAGAAGCTGGCTACGTTGCGAAATTCACTGAGTTCATCGAGTATTGGGCTTGAGGGAGTGAGCGAAATTGAGTTCATATTAGACAAAATAGAAATCTCAGAAATTAGATGCGACTTGGAGTTAGATTTGACTCTAGCACGTGGTTTGAATTATTATACAGGAGCAATCATAGAAGTGAAGGCTCTGGATGCTGAAATCGGTAGTATTACAGGTGGAGGAAGATATGACAACCTAACAGGTATCTTTGGGCTGGAAGGTGTTTCGGGAGTGGGGATCTCATTTGGTGCTGATCGTATTTTTGATGTGCTCAATTGGTTGGATTTATACCCTAAAGAAACCACAATTGGAGCTAAGGTTTTATTCGTAAACTTTGGAGCGGAAGAAGAGAAATTTATCCTCAAAGCTGCTAATAAGTTGCGACTAGCAAATATTCCTACTGAAGTGTTTCCTGAAAGCGCAAAAATGCAACGTCAGATGAAATATGCAAATGCAAATAATGTTCCATTTGTAGCCATTGTTGGTGAAAATGAATTGAAAGAGAATAAAATCATGTTGAAGGATATGATTTCTGGAGAGCAGAGTTTGTTAACGCTGGAAGAGTGCATTGAGAAGCTGAAAGTGTGATTTTGTAAGATGAAGAAAGATAAATAGAAAAAGCGAAAAATCTTAAAGAGGTTTTTCGCTTTTTTATTTCAAGGCTATTATTGTCTAACATTTTAGAACTGAAACATAAGTCCAACAGTACCTGAAAATTGAGAATAATATTTATTTATTTCATATTTAGGCTCTAATTGCAGAAATACATGATAGCTCAATTCTATTTGAGTCCCCAAACCAAGATTTGCTCCAAACTTGCTAGTACTCTTCTTATATCTCTCTAGGATAGGTTGGCTGCTTCTATTAGTGTCTTCTGTCCAACGAGAATAGCGTAGCCCCACAATCGGATAGATAGACACAGTACGTGACGCTTCCATCAAGTAGTGTGCATCCATATTTATTTGCCACTCGCTCAAGTTTCTTCTATCTAGATAGTATTTATATTCAGCAACTCCTCGTATTCGTTCTGTGAAGCCATACTGAGCTCTAGCTCCAAAGCCAATAAGGTCATATTTGGAACCATAACTAATATTTCCTCCCAGCGAGAAAAGTCCTTCCTGATCTTGGGCTGATAGATTTGTAAGAAAAAAGAATGATGCAATAATTGCCAATAATGTCTTTTTCATCAATAAGTGCGTTTAATTCATACTTTAGCAGATACGAATATACGAATTTCTATTGATGAAAGGAGATGAAATTGAGCGAATGTTTTATTACAAAAATTTCTCACACCACAAATTAAACTGTCCTACAGCATCTTTGTGTGTATATTGTGCTATCTCTCTTCTGATTTTATCAAGTGGTTTTTCTTCGCCAATTTTGGTTTTAGAGAAAAAACAATCAGCAAAACAGATTATTTCTTCTTCTATTGATATAGGTATCATATCTCGCACCGGCAATGGTAAAGATAGTGTTGTAATGTCCTCGGCACTGAGTCCAACACCTGTGTGACGTTCACAAACTAGGGCATGTTTAGGTAAATTTTCATTGTCAAGAATTTCTCGCCCTAAGTATCCATGACAAAGATATGGCATCACGCCATAACATTCTATTCCTGGTGCATAGGTCATGTTGATGCCTATATCGTGAAGCATTGCCGCCTCGCAAAGGAATTCGATGTCTATATCTAGCTCGGGGTGATTGGTGGCTATCTCTAGTGATTTACGCATCACATCCATACTGTGCCCCACCAAGATGTTGTAGAGGTCAGAATCTTTCTTGTAGTACTTTTCTATTATTGCTAATGTATCCATATTGAATATTGGTTGAATGCCAATGAATGCCGAGGTTAATAGTTATCCAAACTATTGTTATTACCCATCTTTTATTACAGAGCTCGTCATTTGTGACGGCTTCATAATAAGGTGTTGAATATTTACTCTTTAAAATTGTGTAATTCCAACTCAAATATAAACATAATATTGGCTTAAAAGTTCAATATTATAATTTTCTATAAGTGATAAATAGATATAGCCTACTGGCATTCTGTTAGATGCCTCAGGATAATATTTAATAATAAAAGAGGAAAAACAAATAAATGTTTCTCCTCTTAATATTTTTGTTTTTTTCTATTGCTTATCTATCTCTCTTTACTTCTAGTAATTTGATATCAAAGAATAGCGTTGTATAGCCAGGTATGCTTCCGCTACCGTAGGCTCCATATCCCATGTCGTGTGGGATACAAGCGATTCTTTCTTCGCCCACTTTCATGTTGTATAATGCTGTTTTGAATCCTTCGGTAAGACCTCCGATTGTGAATGTTACATCTGCTAGAGGACTGTTTAGCTTGTTCCCTTTGGCATCAGTATCTTGCGATTCAAAAATTATTCTATCTCCTGTTAGGCTGTAATAGTATCCATGATATCTAACAACAACTATGTCAGTATCAAATTCCACTTTTTCTATAGGGTCAGCTAGCTTTTGAGTTGCAGCTACGCTGTTTTTTTTCTCTTCTATAGGTTCAAGTCCATCTATTGGTCCACCTTTCAAGAATTCATTTTTGTCCAATATGTTAGAGATGAAATCAGATGATCTTGTGTAGATATACTTACCCTCTCCATAGTCAGTAGCTTCACGTCTATAGAC
>JASLEN010000238.1 GCA_030151105.1 Dysgonomonas sp. | reverse complement strand
AAGAAGAATCAAAACAGCATTGCGTGAAGCTGCACAATTCTATGTGGAGTTGCACCAGTTAGGTTTTGCTGTTAGTTTTGTAGATATAGGAGGAGGCTTGGGAGTTGATTATGATGGCACACGTTCACCATTTAGTGAAAGTAGTGTAAACTATTCTATTCAAGAATATGTGAACGACTCTGTGTCAACACTTGTGGATGCGGCGAATAAGGCTGAGATTCCCCACCCTAATATTATAACGGAATCGGGACGATCATTGACTGCGCATCACTCAGTATTAATTTTTGAAGTTCTTGAAGCTACGAGTTTGCCTAAATGGGATGAGAATACTGATCTTCCTGAAGATTCTCACGAGTTGGTACAAGAGTTATATAAAATTTGGGAGAACCTGTCGCAAACAGGAATGTTAGAAGCTTGGCATGATGCTCAGCAGATAAGAGAAGAAGCGTTAGATTTATTTAGTCTAGGGCATTTAGATTTGAAAACGAGAGCACAAGTAGAGCGTCTTTATTTTTCAATTCTAAGAGAAATTTCACAGGTAGCTAGTAGATTAAAACATGCTCCTGAAGAATTGAGACATTTATATAAGCTACTTCCAGATAAATATTTCTGTAATTTCTCATTATTCCAGTCTCTCCCTGATTCATGGGCTATTGATCAGGTATTCCCTATTATGCCTATTCATCGATTAGATACTCGTCCTGAGAGAATGGCTACATTGCAAGATATTACTTGTGATTCGGATGGTAAAATTGATAACTTTGTAGTCGGAGGACAACCATCGTCTCATTTGCCACTGCATGATTTGAAGAAAAACGAAAAGTATTACTTAGGAGTTTTCTTAGTAGGAGCTTATCAAGAGATTTTGGGAGATTTACATAACCTGTTTGGAGATACCAATGCTATTCACGTTTCTGTAGATAAGAATGGTTATAATATAGATCAAACAATTGATGGAGAAACTGTAGCGGAGGTTCTTGATTATGTTCAGTATAATCCTAAAAAACTAGCTAGAACGGTAGAAACTTGGGTTACCAAGTGTGTTAAAGATGAAACAATTACAGCAGAAGAGGGGCGTGAGTTTTTAGCAAACTACAGATCTGGATTGTACGGATATACATACCTAGAATAAGATAATTAAAAGAAGAATAGTTAAATCCCATATACCTAAACAATATATGGGATTAACTTTAAATAAATATTAGACACTATAATTTTACAATTATGATTCGATTATTTTTATTAACAGGTTTGATAACCTTTTTGATGTCAAGCTGTGTGATAACAGAAGATGTGACCTTTGCCAAAAATGGTTCTGTAAACTATCAATTGGCAATAGATATGAGCCAGCTGACACAGAGTGGAGCAAGTTCTTCGTCCTCGATGGGAGAAATTCCAACAGAGCCTATTTCTATAGCGCAACTATTAGAAGATTCTCTTACCAATCTTGATATGCTTTCGGCTGAACACAGACAAATGCTTTATGATTTAGCTCCATTTTTTCTCAAGGCGCATTCAGAGGATGAAGATGAGCAATATACAGTCAAAATATATGGTGAGTTTAAAAGTGTTGAACATTTGAATAAGGCTCTCATAGCTTTGGAAAGAAGTAAAGAATTTAAATCATATATTGAGGAAGGAACAGAGAATAAAGGTCCTGAACCAGAATTCTCTCCTATAGGGAAATTATCTACTTTTTCATGGAATGGAAAACAGATGCAACGCATCTATGCTGAATCTAACCTTCCTATAATAAATAAAGAGGAAAATGAAGTAGTAGATGAGTCTGAAGAGGACTCTCTTGTTGATTCAATGGCGAAACAGATGGCAGGGCCAATGTTGCAGATGTTAGAAATGGGACAATACATTACTCGATATCATTTCTCTAAAGATATTAAATCGTCTAACATAGAATCTGGTGAAATTTCAGATGATAAAAAGACTATCACAATTACTCAAATAGGCTTGAATTTTGTAGAGCCAGAGCATCAGAAGATAGTAGTAGATATAAAATAATTAATAGAGGACATACATTAACGTATGTCCTCTTTATTTTTATAGTAGTGTTCTAGAAACTCACCCACCACGAAATTACTGCCTCCTATAAATATTAAGTCATCGGGAGAACTAACTAATTCAGCAGTTTCAAAAGCATTCCAGATACTAGAATATGCTTTTCCTTGTAGCTCATATAGATCGGCCTTCTTCTTTAGCTCATTAGCAGGAAAAGCTCTATTTATTTGGGCATTGATGAAATAGTAAGTTGCATTCTGAGGCATTAGTGCTAACATCTCGCTAACATCTTTATCATTTGCTACACCTAAAATAATATGCAAATTCCCATATTTCTCAGTACGCAGCTGTTCTACAATATACTTTATACCATCTTTGTTGTGCCCCGTATCACAAACGACTTTGGGAGTGGTTTGTAGTATTTGCCAGCGTCCCATAAGCCCAGTCAATGAGCTTACTTGAGCAAAGCCTTCTTTTATAGCTTCTTCTGTGATATGATAATCTAATTGAATTAATTTTTCAATGGCTACAAGAATTGTATTTGTATTATATATCTGTGCATTGCCACCTAACTCCCCTATTATATCGCCATAGTTATCTGTATGGTAAATCCATTTCCCATTTTCTTGTTTACTTGTTGTAATGGGCTGTACAAAATCAGCAAAAGCAATTGGTGCATTCTGTTCGAAGGCCTTTTCTAAGAATATTTCTTTTATTTCGTCATTTGCCTCGCCTATCACTATAGGAGTATCTTCTTTGATTATCCCAGCTTTTTCTCTAGCTATCTCTTGAACTGTATTTCCTAGGAATTGAGTATGATCTAAACCAATATTAGTAATGATACTTAAGTCTGGTACTATGATATTTGTACTATCCAATCTACCACCTAAGCCAACCTCTATGATAGCAATATCTACTTCTTGCTCTCTAAAGTAGCAAAAGGACATCATCATCGTTAGCTCGAAAAAAGAACAGCTTAGGGGTTCAAAATCTGCCTTATGTTTCTCCACAAAATCAATGACGTATGATTCTTCAATCATCT
>JASLEN010000012.1 GCA_030151105.1 Dysgonomonas sp. | reverse complement strand
GATATAACTAATGCTACAGATAAAAACACTGTTCGCTTTGGACTTACTCACCTAAGAAATAAAGGTGTAGTGCCAAATAATGACTTCAAAAGAACATCTGCAACTTTGCGTGCGACTTCACAACTATCTAAGCAATTGTCTGTGGATGCAAAGGGAACATTTACACATCAGAATACTGATAATATGTTGAGACTTGGAGGCAACCATGACAACATATTCCAACAATTCTTGGTTATGCCACGCTCTGTAAATTTAAATAATCTGCAATTAGGCGATGGTGGATATCACGCTACTTACAATAAGATAGTTAATCCATATGCTTGGCCTGCAGGCACAAGAATAATGTCAGAGGATAGCCCTGTTAATACAACCAGAGAACCAGTTAGCTACGTATATCCTATGTCTGGAAATACTGCCAATCCGTATTTTTCAGCATATAATAATACGACGAATAATAGAAGAAACCGTTTTATAGGATTTGCTTCTGCAAAATACGAATTCACAGATTGGTTGAATCTTCAAGTTAGATATGGACTAGACTACTTGTCAACTCAATACCAAAATATTCAATCAACAGGAACAGTATTCTCTACTTATGCAGGAGTAAATAATGGAAATATATTGTTAGACAGAAGTGAAGGCTATGAAATGAATACTGACTTCTTGTTATCATTCAAAAAGAACTTCATGAATGATAAACTTGGTATCATGGCTAGTGTTGGAGGGAATACGATGTACCAACGTTCTGATGGTATATGGTCAACTGCTAATGGACTGAATGTAGAGTATTTCTATTCGATATCTAATGGTCAAAATGTAGAGACGTCACAAAGCTTGTATAGAAAGAAGCTAAATTCACTTTATGGAACAACTTCGTTTAGTTGGGATAATACCTACTATCTAGATTTAACAGCTCGTAATGACTGGTCTTCAACTCTACCTACTCATAATAATTCATACTTCTATCCTTCGGTAGGTGCAAGTTGGTTATTTTCAGAAACATTCAAATCTAATCTAGGCCCAATAAATTATGGAAAGGTGCGTCTGTCTTGGGCTGAAGTAGGAAATGATACAGAGGCTTATAGAACTCGTAACTATATGGATATGAAATTAGGTGCTCCTCTTCCTGCAACAGTAAAGGCTAATTCGGACTTGAAAAATGAAACAGTAACATCTTATGAAATAGGACTAGAGTTGAGTGCTTTTGATAATCGCATAGGGTTAGATTTTGCATTCTATAATAAGGATGCTAAAGATCAAATATTTGCTATTCAAACGTCTCCAACAACTGGCTATTTTTCAGAGATGATTAATGCAGGAAAAATCAGAAATAGAGGAATCGAGCTAGTATTATCAGGAAAACCTATAGAAACAAATGATTTTCATTGGAATGTTAGTTTCAACTTCTCTAAGAATAAAAATGAAATTATTAAACTTCATCCACGTATTGATGAATTCTTGTTGAGCCATAATTCATACTCTAATGCATTACGTATAATAGCGAAAGAGGGTGGTAAATTTGGAGACATGTATGGAACTAAATATCTACGTAATGATGATGGACAGCTAATCCTAGGCTCTGATGGATTGCCACAGGCAACATCTGATAAGGATTATTTAGGAAATGCTAATCCCAAATGGATGGGTGGTTTTATCAATCAATTCAGCTATAAGGGTATTGATTTAGCATTCCAAATTGACATCAGATATGGAGGTAAAGTGTATATGGGATCTCTGAGACAAGGAGCTCTGGCAGGAACCTTAGATTTTACGGCTGCAAATCGTGAGCCTGGTAGCATCAGACTTGAAGGTGTAAACAAAGATGGTGATGCAGTTGTTGGTGAAACTTATGCTGAAGAGTATTGGGGGAGAGTTGCAGGTAGCACTGGTCCTACAGAAGAATGGATTAAGGATGCTACAAACTTGAGGCTACGAGAACTGAGCATTGGCTACAATATTCCACCTAAAGTATTGTCTAAAACATTTGTGCGTAGTGCAAAGATTAGCTTTGTAGGGCGTAACCTATGGATGATACATAGTAAGGTAAAAGGTTTTGATCCTGAAGCGGGTTATTCTACAGGTAATGCTCAAGGTTTTGAATATGGATCTATGCCTACTCTAAGAAGTTTTGGTTTTAATTTGAATGTAACATTCTAAAAACACGATTGAATTATGAAATACAATATATATAAATTAATAGCATTATTTATTGTTGGGTTATTTGGTGCTTCATGTACAGATAATTTTAGTAACATGAATGATAATCCTCATAAACTAATTGAAGATGGATATGCTAATTCTCATGGCTACATTTCATCAGTAATCAAATATTCTAGTAATCTAAACTATACACTAGAGTCTGGAGATTTAGCTGGTGGAGCTCACTTACTAGAAAGAATTAAGGTTTTAGAACAAGATGTTTTTGGGCAGTTTACAACAGGTGGATATGTCTCTGATGATTCGTGGAACTCAGATTATTTTGCAGGTCATTATACTTCACATTTAAAACTACTGAATAAAGCTTTAGAGAAAACGGATATTTATCTGGATGAAGGCAATATTATAGGATATGCTCTGGTTTGGAGAACCTATTTACAATCTAATTTTACAGATCATTTTGGACCAGCACCATATCCTCGCTCAGTAGAAGATGTACACGGCACATATATGTCGCTTGAGGAGCAGTATAAATACTACTTTGAAGATATTGAAACTGCTATTCAATCTTTTGATTTAAGTCAAGATCCTCTGAAAACAGAGCCAGCTTATAATGGTGATGTAAATAAGTGGTTACGCTTTGCAAACTCATTACGTATCCGTTTAGCAGTTAAGGTTTCGGAAATAAATGAAGGATTGGCTAAAGAGCAGATAAAGAAATCTCTAGAAGCAACAAAAGATGGACAACTAATCGGATTTATGCGCGAAGGAGAGGATTTAACTGCAAAATCATATGAATTGTGGGGAAATACATATCCTTATTCGGTTATTTCATGGGGAAATATTGTACTCACAACATCTATGGCTAAATCTCTAAGCGGTTTGGGGGGTATCGATATGGATATTCCGAAAGATATAGATCCTGCAAAAAT
>JASLEN010000208.1 GCA_030151105.1 Dysgonomonas sp. | reverse complement strand
CTCTATCGCTAGGTTATATCACACTAGAGGAAAATGATGAGGTGACGGCTATTGTGATTCTAGAGCATGGAACTGTTGCACTAGATATGCAAGATATTCCGCAGATGTCTGGAACCGTGAAGAATGATGCTTTGAGAGATTTCTCTAACGCTCAAATAAAGAATAAGACTACACTAGAGACTATTCTAGAAAAAGCTCAGAGTCTGCATCGTTCAGGATCTCTTGATGATGCTATGAGTCAGAAGCTAGAGCAGGAGTTTAACGATCAACGCCAACTGATGCAAAATGAAGTTTATGACTTTGTGAGTACCAATATATTGAATGAGTTAGGTGAGTTCTTCTTCACTATTTATGCTTCTAGCTTTAAGGTTTCAGATTTAGAAAAGTTATATGCTGCCTCTACTGACAACTTTCAGCAATCTGCACAGGTTAAAGCTTTGATGAACCAATTTGTTTGGAGCTTAGGCAACTTGCGTGAAGGAAAAGAGTTCAAAGGAATAGAGATGAAAAATCTTTCTGGAGAGATTGAAAATATATCTAAGCATTTGGGTAAAGGTAAAGTCGTATTGGTTGATTTCTGGGCTTCGTGGTGTGGACCTTGCATCAAGACTATGCCAGTAGTGGTTAAGCTTTATGATAGATATAGAGATTCAGGATTTGAAATAGTTGGTATTTCTCTAGATCAAGATGAGTCGGCATGGAAAGCTGCAATCAAGCGCTTGAACATGGAGTGGCCTCAATATATTGATGATGGAGGAGGTTGGCGTGGTGGCGCTGCACAAGAATATGCCATTACTCGTATCCCTCAGACCTACCTATTGGATAGAGAAGGAAAAATTGCAGGGCATGATTTAGCAGGAGCAAGTCTAATCGAAAAGATAGAAGAACTGTTGAAACAAGAGGTTAAGAAATAATTCTCCTTTTGTGATCAGGATTTAAAAGAAAAGGATTCTAAATTATTTAGAATCCTTTTCTTCGTTTTCGTATATGCGTGGTAGCATTATAGCGCAATATAATGTCTGAATGGCGGCTATGAGCAGCAATACAACCCAGCCGCTATAGTTGATATACATCAAAAAGGCAGACACAGCCATTAATAGGACAGCAAATATTTGTATGTTGAATAGACGTTTTCCTCTCAAACTCTTACCAGGGTAAGGCGTAATGAACGTTGTGAATGCAAATCCTACAACACCTACTATCATTGCATATTTGGCAACTGTGGTGTCAAAAGAATGTGCAATAGCCGCCAATACAATAAGTATAGCTGAAAGTTGAAAAACAATATTCTTTATTTTGGGATTAATTTTCATGCTTTATATTCTATTATTCTACGATAAATACGTCCTCTCCAGACTTTTTCATAAGGTAGTTTTCTCTGGCAAACTTTTCTATTTCGTCTTTGTCGGCTTCCAGTTCCTCTAATTTTTGGGTGTCTATCTCTTTTTGTTTTTCATAATGCTCTATCTGTCTTTTCAGATCTCTTATTTCTGCATCGTGACCCAATCGAGCAAAAATGTTATTTTCGCTAATAAGAAAAGCATATACCAAAATAGAAAGTATAGCTATCAACTGCCACTTCGTAAAGTTGGAAGTCAGATAAAAATATATTGTTTTCAGTATCTTCATCTCATTTTTTAGGTTGGGAGGTTGTACTCTTAAATGATGTTAAGCCATTACTAACATAACAAACTTGAATTGCAAAGATATATATTTGTAGGAGAACAAAGAGCTAAGATGATAGCAAAAAATGATTTAATAGACAACTATCGGAATTACCTGTTACTCGAAAGATCACTTTCAGAGAACTCGATTGATGCCTACATGACAGATTTAGGTAAGTTGATCTTATTTTTAGATTCCGAGAACTTAAAATTATCAGAAGTAAAATTAGAGCATTTACAAGAATTTATAGCCGAGTTGTATGACTTGGGTATTAGTCCTCGATCTATTGCTCGTATTATTTCAGGAATTAAGTCCTTCTTTAATTTCCTTATTCTAGATAGCTATTTGGAAGTGGATCCGTCGGAACTTTTGGAGACTCCAAAGATTGGTTTAAAACTGCCTACTGTGCTCACTTTGGATGAGATAGAGGATCTGTTGTCGATAATAGATGTTTCGACTAGAGAGGGACAGCGTAACAAATCTATTATAGAAACACTCTATAGTTGTGGACTGCGAGTATCGGAGCTTATTAATTTGAAGTTCTCGGATCTTTTCTTTGATGAGGGTTTTATCAAGGTGGAGGGAAAGGGTAGCAAACAGCGGCTAGTGCCTATATCGCCTTCTGCTATTAGAGAGATTCAGAACTATTTGTATCATCGTGGCGAAATAGTAGTTAAAAAAGGACATGAAGATGCTCTGTTTTTGAGCAAGCGAGGGACGGCTATATCTCGTATCATGGTTTTCCATTTCATTAAGCAATATGCAGAAGAGGCAGGTATAAAAAAGACAATTAGTCCACACACTTTTCGCCATTCATTTGCAACACATCTGCTCGAAGGGGGAGCGAATATAAGAGCGATACAATTGATGCTGGGGCATGAAAAAATAACAACAACAGAGATTTATACGCATATGGATAGGGAGTATTTGAGGCAAGAAATCATAGAACACCATCCACGAAACAAGAGATAACACTTTAATTTAAAAGATTAAAAAATAACAAAGAATGAAAAGAAGATTTTTGAGCGTAGCAATGGTTATTGCTTTAGCATCTAGTATGATGTTTACATCATGTATTGGGTCATTTGGTTTAAGTAGTAAGTTCTTGAACTGGAATCAGAATATTGAT
>JASLEN010000109.1 GCA_030151105.1 Dysgonomonas sp. | reverse complement strand
TTGCAAATGTTTTTTGCAGGAGAAACATAAAAAGAAGGCTTGCTATCGGAGTGGAATGGGCATAGTCCAACGTAGTTCACGCCTCTACGTTTGAGTGTGACGAATTGAGATACCACATCGACTATTTCGGCGGCATCTATTATTCTATCTACGGTTGGTTGATCTATTATTATTCGCATCGATTGACAAAACCCTTTTGATATAGGCATACAAAAATACAAAAAATAAAGATATTACTCCATCGAACTATCTGCGATTATTGCAGTGGAAGATATTGCGGATATATTCTATGTTTAGTGCCTTGTTTTTAAATAAATTAACTTACTTTTGTGGACACTATAATTTAACAAACACAATTACAAGATGAACAAACAAATTTTTATTTTTCTAAGTGCCTTCCTATGTCTAGGCTTTTTCAGTTGCAGTAGCGATAATGATGAGGTTGAAAACACACTAAAAGATCAATTCTTTACAATCGAAAAATCAGTATTCAATGAAGGTGAGTTGCCAGTGGGAACCAACAAAGGGATTACTTCTTTCCAAACAAGCCAAAATGTAATAAATGGAGGCTCTTCGTTTGTGACAGTAGAATCGTCTTCAGTTCTCCAAACCATTTATGTGGGAGTAGAAGGTGAAAAAGGGTTCTATTCTATCAATACAAAAGATATTAAATCGGCAGAAAACGAAGTGTCGAGAAGTGCTTCGTCAAAAGTGTATATCTATGTTTTTGAATTCATTACTCCACAAGATTTCAAAGTTGAGTCGTATAAACTACAAGTTTCAGGTAAGTTTGCAGATGGCTCTCTTAGTGAAGTGAATGAAAAGGATATTACTACAATAGAGGTGGGAACAGGGCAAGTACAGGTAGCACTGGCTTGGGATTTGCTAGATGATGTTGATTTATATTTGGCTACACCATCTGAAGAATATGTTTATTATGGACATACAAAACTACGCCATCCAGCTACTCGTGAGGTTTATGCAGAGTTAGATATTGATTCTAATGCGGCATGCTATATTGACGCTATCAATAAAGAAAATATTTACTTGAATGCTGCACCTACGGGTGTTTATACGGTGTATGTGCATTTGTTTGAAAAGTGCGATGTTTTACCTGCTGAAATTAACTATTCAGTAAATGTATATGCCGATAATAAGTCGTTGCAATTATCTGATAAAATGTCAGGAGTATTGGTGGATCATGGAGAATCCGATAACTATTTGGTTCTTATAGGTAGTTTTGAAATCAAAGAAGATGGTAAAGTAATTGTTGTACCAACTCCAGAAAAAGTAGAAAGAGCGAGATCTACATTTACTTTTCCTGCAAAGATAAAGAAATAAACTAGTAGAAATAAATTCTATAAAGGTGCTTGGTAATGGTTACAAGCACCTTTTTTATGTAATGAAATATGTGTTGTTTGTCTGAATAGATGCAATGAAGAGAGTTAAGTTACGGAGTTCTTGAAATGTTAAAAAAGTAATGTATGTGAAAAATGTTTCCCGTGGAAAGTATTTTCCTAAAAAATATAAAAGAAGTTGTTTAGAGTCCTCTTTATTTCATAACTTCGAGCCCATTAAATATAGTATAAGCGAATCATTTTCAGAAGAATTTTAATAGATGAAGAAAAAAACGATATTTTTATTTTTAAACCTATTCATAATAGGGATAGCAAGTTCCTTTGCTCAGTTTGGGGTTGAGCCCGTTAGCTGGAAATTTACTTTAGAAGATAAAGGAAACGGCGAAATAGACTTGGTTGCAGCAGCTACAATAGATGCAGGATGGCATTTGTATGATGTGACGATTCCTGAAGGAGGACCAACGCCAACTTCGATTTCAGTCGATAAAATCAAAGGAGCTGAGAAAGTTGGGAGTTTTAAGACTATTGATTCAAAGTTGATTTCAGGCTTTGATGAGATTTTCCAAATGAATATTGGTTACTATGACAGCAAAGCTAAATTTGTGCAGCGCTTCAAAGTAACGGACAAAGCAGCTTTTGTTCTTGAAGGAGATGTTAGAGCTCAGGCTTGTAATGATGAAACTTGTACGCCTCCACTACCTAATGAGTTTGAGTTTTCTGCTAAGGATTTGCCTGCGACATTAACAGTGGCTTCTAAGGCTGTAGCAGATGTAAATGCAGCTCAAGTTATAGAGGAAACAC
Organism: Dysgonomonas sp.; assembly: GCA_030151105.1. Lineage (GTDB taxonomy): Bacteria > Bacteroidota > Bacteroidia > Bacteroidales > Dysgonomonadaceae > Dysgonomonas. The sequence continues at coordinate 8,128 of JASLEN010000109.1, read as the reverse complement.
CAGTAGAAGTTGTAGAAACAGTTCCTACTGAAGAAACAATAGCATCACCAAGTTCTGAAAAAGGCTTAGTGAATAAGTTGTGGACTCCAGTAGTAGAATTGAAAAACTATCATGGTGAAGAATTAGGTGGTTCGCTAATCTGGCTATTCATCATGGGAATGGGTGGAGGATTGATTGCGCTGATGACTCCTTGCGTGTGGCCATTGATTCCGATGACTGTTAGTTTCTTCTTGAAGAGAAATAAGAAAAATAGAAAGAAAGCAATAGCTGATGCTGTTACGTATGGCTTGGGTATTATTTTCATTTACGTTGCTCTCGGTCTTATTGTTACAGCTTTGTTTGGAGCAAGTGCCTTGAATGACTTGTCAACTAATGCCTTCTTTAATATATTCTTTGCTGGCTTGTTGATCTTTTTTGCAATCTCTTTCTTGGGAGCTTTCGAAATTGTACTACCAGCATCATGGTCAAACAAAATAGATAGCAAAGCAGATTCAACAACGGGTGTCTTAAGTATCTTCTTGATGGCATTTACACTTGCTCTAGTGTCGTTCTCATGTACAGGGCCAGTGATTGGAACAGTCCTTGTTTCGGCTGCCAACTCTGGAGAAATACTTGCTCCAGCTGTTGTTATGTTTGGTTTTGCATTGGCTTTAGCTATCCCATTTGCATTGTTTGCATTGTTCCCATCATGGTTGAGTGGTTTGCCTTCGTCAGGTGGATGGTTGAACTCAGTAAAAGTTGTTTTAGGTTTCTTAGAATTGGCTTTAGCTCTAAAATTCCTTTCGGTAGCAGACCTTGCTTATGGATGGAGATTGCTAGATAGAGAAGTATTCCTTGTGCTTTGGATTGTGATATTCACTCTTCTAGGATTATATCTCCTTGGTAAAATATCTTTCAAACATGATGATAAAATAGAGAAAATATCAGTCGGACGATTTTTCCTAGCTATTGTTCCGCTTGCATTTGCTATGTATATGGTTCCAGGACTTTGGGGTGCGCCATTGAAAAATATTAGTGCTTTTGCACCACCACTATGGACACAAGATTTCAATTTGTATGATGGTGCTGTGCATGCCAATTTTGATGATTACGAAATGGGTATGGAATATGCAAAACGAGTGAATAAACCAGTCTTTGTTGATTTTTCGGGCTTTGGTTGTGTAAACTGTCGTAAGATGGAGAATGCAGTTTGGAGCGATCCGAAGGTGAAAGATATGTTGGAAAACGACTTCGTGTTGATTACTCTTATGGTGGATGACAAGACTCCGCTTCCTGAGCATATTAAAATAGAAGAGGGTGGACGTACTCGCACCTTGAAAACAATTGGAGACAAATGGAGTTACTTACAACGTTATAAGTTCCAATCCAACTCGCAGCCATACTATGTGATGCTAGATCACGATGGCAATACCTTGGGCGAACATTTCTTTGCCTATGAGGAAAACGTTGAATTGTATATTAGTTTTATGAATCAAGGTTTGAAGAAATTCAAAGAAAAGAACTAAAATAATAGATATATTTGTAGAGCAGGATAATTATTATCCTGCTTTTTTATTTGAAAAATAAACAGAGGTAGAATGAATTCGAGACAAGATAAATTAGAAGCATTTGGACGTTTGTTGGATATTATGGATCGTTTGCGTGTAGAGTGTCCGTGGGATGCTAAGCAAACCAACGAGAGCCTGAGAACGAATACCATAGAAGAAACGTATGAGCTGTGTGAGGCTATTATCAAAGATGACAATGAGGAGATTAAAAAAGAATTGGGTGATGTATTGCTCCATGTTGTTTTCTATGGTAAGATAGGAGAGGAAAAAAAGGCGTTTGATATTGCAGATGTATGCAATACGCTTTGTGATAAGTTGATTTTTCGTCATCCACATATTTTTGCTGATGGAGATGCTAAAACTGCCGATGAGGTTTCTGAAACTTGGGAGCAAATAAAGTTGAAAGAAAAAGGAGGAAACAAAACAGTTTTGGGAGGAGTGCCTTCTTCACTTCCTTCTATTGCTAAGGCACATCGCATTCAAGATAAGGCTCGTAATGTAGGTTTCGACTGGAAAGAGAAAGAAGATGTGTGGACAAAAGTTTCAGAAGAGTTGGCCGAGTTGAAGACTGAGATTTCAGAAATGGATGAGGATAAAATTGAGGGGGAGTTCGGTGATTTGTTTTTCAGCTTGATCAATGCTGCACGACTTTATAAAGTGAATCCTGATAATGCCTTGGAACGCACCAATCAAAAGTTTATTTCTCGTTTCAATTATATTGAGCAAAAAGCCAACGAACAAGGAAAGTTATTGAAGGATATGACCTTAGGCGAAATGGATGAGTTGTGGAATGAGGCTAAGGGTAGAGAGTGATGAGTAAGCACAAATTGCTGACAAAGGCAAAGCAAACTGTTGAACTGCATAATAACCTTCGTCCTCTAAAGATAACGAATGGTTGGGAGGTGGTTTGGAATCACTTTCCTGATGTTGATCCTTTAATTTTAGATAAGGAAAGTAATGCTTGGTTCGATTTTTCTGAAGATATGGCTTTGTTTCGTTACTCTCATGATGAAAAATATGCAATCGATTTAGGTTGGTATGGTGGTATGAATAAGGAGGGGTGCTATGGAGTATCTTTTTTTAGGAGTGACAAATATGATGAGAATAAACTTTTGGAAGAGTTTCGCACACAAAGTGTAGAAGATATAACGTTGATCTTGGATTATTTTTTTACAATACCTTACTTGACAAGGTAGCCTTAGGATTTTTATAAAAACAAAAAAGGTCTAGAAAATTTCTAGACCTTTTTCGCTCTTCAGGCTGGGCTCGAACCAGCGACCCCCTGATTAACAGTCAGGTGCTCTAACCAACTGAGCTACTAAAGAATAATATATAAATTCTCGAATAAACAAACTTGCTCTTCAGGCTGGGCTCGAACCAGCGACCCCCTGATTAACAGTCAGGTGCTCTAACCAACTGAGCTACTGAAGAAGATCTAAATTTGTTTGGCTTTCCTTTAAAAGCTACGCAAAAGTAGAGCAAATTTCTGAATTAAACAATACCTTTGTATAATATTTTGACAAATACAGGCTTCGTTGTTTGTATGTCTTTGTGATATAGTTAATTATGTAAATGTAAAAATAGATGAGAATATTAGGAATGGGCAATGCCCTAGTGGATGTGTTGGCTAAAATAGAGGATGATGGTATCTTGCAATCATTAGGATTGATGAAAGGTGCGATGATTTTGATAGATGAAAATAAATTTCACGAATTGAGCGATAAATTGGCTCAACTTGATAAGTCTATAGTCTCTGGAGGGTCGGCATCCAATACTATTGTAGGGCTTGCAAATCTAAATATTGAAACAGGATTTATCGGAAGAGTAGGGAATGATAAGTATGGAGAACTTTATAAACAAGATCTAGAAAAATATAAAGTTATACCACATCTAGTAGAGGCACAGGAAGCATCTGGTGTAGCATCAGCATTCATTTCTCAAGATGGACAACGTACTTTTGGGACTTATCTAGGCGCTGCAGCGAAGTTAACACCCGAAGATCTTTCTATCGAAGATTTTAAAGGGTATGATGTTTTTTACATCGAAGGATATTTGGTACAAAGTCATGCTTTGATTGTGGAGGCTATTAAAATGGCTAAAGAGGCAGGGTTGAAGGTGGCGCTTGATATGGCTAGTTTCAATATTGTGGAAGAGAACGAACAGTTTCTTTCGGTTATTATTCCTGATTATGTAGATATCCTTTTTGCAAATGAAGAAGAGGCTAAAGCGATGACAGGGCTTGAGGCAGAGCAAGCAGTTTCTGAGCTTGCGACTATGGTTGAGCTTGCTATCGTAAAGGTAGGGGCAGAGGGATCATGGGTGCAATGTGGCAACGAAAAGGTAAAAGTCCCAGCTCACAAAGTGCCTTGTTTGGATACTACTGGTGCTGGCGACTTGTATGCTGCTGGTTATCTGTATGGCTATATAAATAATAGAAATCTGGAAACTTGTGCCAAAATGGGGACGCTTCTTGCCACTGAGGTTATCCAAGTGATGGGACCTAAAGTGCCAGATGATAGATGGGCTGAGGTTAAGGCTGAGATTGCAAAATTATAATAGGTAGCAACAAGGCTGCTTTTACCAATAAATCGCTATTGATGGAAGACGTTATTTCTTCTAGTTTTGTCTTGGCTTTTAATAAATAGATATAAAACAGAAATGAAACGAATAATATATTTTTTTGTACTACTTATGATGTCTTCCTCATTGTTGGCGCAGCGTATAATTTCAATTGGTGAGGGTGCAGATTTGCATTCCAGAGTATTGAATGAAAATCGCAGTTATTGGGTGCATCTGCCAGACTCTTATAATCAAGTAGGGAATGAAAAATATCCTGTGATATACTTGCTCGATGGCGAAAATAATTTCCATTCTTTAGTGGGCATTCAGAAGTCTTTGACTCGAGGAATGTATAATTATATGCCCGAATGTATTATTGTAGGAGTTCTCAATGTTGATCGTAATCGTGATTTTACTCCTACAAACTCTTTTGTAGAGCGAGATGGAAAGAAAACGATGACCACAAGTGGAGGGGCAAAATCTTTCCTTTCCTTTTTGACTGATGAACTGAGAGTTGAGGTGGATAGTAAATATAGAACAAGTGGTTATAATATTTTGATTGGACACTCGCTTGGAGGGTTGTTTGCCATCAATACCCTTTTGCATCACACCGATTCCTTTAATGCTTACATCTCGTTAGACCCTAGTCTTTGGTGGGATAATCAGAAACTATATAATGAGGCAAGTGAAAAATGGGCTACTAAAGATTTCTCAGGACGTAGCTTGTTTGTGGGTATGGCGCAAGTTGTAAAACGAGCTCATGATACGGATAAACGTGAACATTCAAATACGATTAGTGACTTTTGTGAAAACGTATTGATACCACATAGTTCAGTTAATCAACTTTATGGAAATTGGAGGTATTATGAAAACGAAACTCATGGTAGTGTGACTACAATAGGAATGTTAGATGGGCTACGCATGTTTTTTGATGGAATGGCACTTCCTGTAAAGCAGGTTCCAAAGAATCCAAACTTGATAAAAGATACATTTGATAAGCTTTCGAAACAATTGGGATTTCCCTTCACTCCTTCTCAAAGTCTATTGGAGCGTTTGTCCAATTATGCTGAATCAGTAGGAGAAACAGAGAATGCTCAAAAGATTTTGGAAATAAAGTAAGAGAACAAAACTTGTTGATTATATTTGAAGGGATGCTATTTAGCATCCCTTTTTCTATTTAAAGACTTTAGATGATGAAAAAATATATTCTAGTGTTTCTATTGACTGTCATGGTTCAAACAATCTTTGCTTGCACTACGGCTGTTATAACGGGGAGAGCATCTCGTGATGGTCGCCCTTTGTTGTATAAGCAACGAGACTCTGGTTTCTTAGACAATAAGGTGATGCTGTTCAAAGATGGCTTGTATGCCTATATTGGAATTGTCAATTCTGAAGATGTGGAAGGCAAAGAAGTATGGGGAGGACACAATAGTGCTGGTTTTGCGATTATGAACTCTGCTTCGTATAACTTGAACCCAGAGGCGAAAGAAGAAAGACCAGAATTGGAAGGTGTGGTGATGAAACTTGCTTTGCAAAAATGCAAGACGTTAAAAGATTTTGAAAATCTACTCGACTCTTTGCCTAAACCGATGTACTTGAGTGCCAACTTTGGAGTGATAGATGCTGAGGGTGGAGCGGCTTATTACGAAACAAGTGATTACAAATACAAGAAGTATGATGCCAATGAGACGGAGGATGGATACCTTATTCGTTCCAATTTTTCATATTCTGGCGATAGGGAACGAGATTTAGGACTGAGTAGATGTGAAGTTGCAACGCAGCTTTTTAGTGAAAAGTTTAAGCAGAATGATTTGACTTACAATACTATTTTTCAAGATATATCTCGTAGTTTGCAACATGGAATCATGGATATAGATTTGAATAATCAGATGCCAAAGGATAATTCTCAAAAGCATTTTGTTTCGTTTCGTGATTTTATTCCTCGCTATTCTACTACATCTTCTATTGTGATGGAGGGGGTGAAAGAAGGAGAATCGCCAGAATTGGCGGTGATGTGGACTATTTTAGGTTCTCCGTTGACCTCGGTGGCGATGCCTTTGTTGATTGCGGAGGATAATGTATTGCCTCAAATAGTTTTAGGCGATGAGTCTGGAAAAGCTCCGCTTTGTACATGGTCGTTAGAGTTGAAAAAGAAGTTGTTTCCCATTACTCGTGGCGAGGGAAAAGATTATCTCGATTTGGCTCAATTGATAACGGAAGATGAGCAAGGATTTCTCCAGAAAGTAAAAGTTTGGGAAACAGAAATTAGAGATACTTCTTTAAAATATCTATCGAAATGGAGGCAAGAGGGAAAAGTGGGTAATGATGATAAGGAATTATACAAGTGGATAAATGGCTATTTGACTGATAAATATACCGAAGAATTGGCTAAATAGGGTTTGCTTTATTTTTCATTCTGCCATTGTTTACTTAATTTTAGGAAGATAACATTAAATAAAAAATACCATGATATACGACATTGCAATTATTGGAGGAGGACCTGCTGGATATACTGCTGCCGAGAAGGCTGGAAAAGCAGGACAAAAAGTAATTATATTCGAAAAAATGGCGCTAGGAGGTGTATGCCTGAACGAGGGGTGTATGCCAACAAAAACACTATTGCATTCGGCTAAGATGTATGACAATCTGACTGAGGCTTCTCGTTATGGTGTGACTGCCGACAATGCAGCAATCAGCCTTGAACAAGTGATTAAACGAAAACAAAAAATAGTGCGTCGTTTGACCGCAGGAGTTCGCCAAAAATTGACTGCTCAAAATGTGGAACAAGTGCTCAATGAAGCTAAAATAGTAGGCGAAGATGCGGCGAAAAATATACTGATAGAATCTTCAGGAGAGCAATATGCTGCCAAAAAACTAATCCTTTGTGCAGGCTCAGAAGCTGCTGTTCCACCTATCAAGGGCTTAGGTCAAAGAGAATATTGGACTTCACGTGAGGCTTTGGAGAATAAAGATGTGCCTGAGTCGCTAGCCATTATTGGTGGAGGAGTGATTGGTACAGAGTTCGCCTCTTTTTTCAATAGTCTGGGTGTAAAAGTGACTGTGATAGAAATGTTGCCTGAGATTTTGGGGAATATGGATAAGGAGTTGTCGAAAATGCTACGTGACGACTTGTCGAAGAAAGGTATTACTTTTTACCTAGAAACTAAAGTGATGGAGGTGACTGCTGATAAGGTAATTGCTGAAACAAAAGAGGGCGAACGTATCGAAGTAGCTGCTGAAAAACTATTGTTGAGTACGGGGCGCATCCCATCCGTTGCTGGATTGGGTGTTGAGCTTTTGAATCTGGAAATGCATGGACGAGGCTTGAAGGTGAATGAGCAAATGCAAACATCTGATGAAAGGGTTTATGCTTGTGGTGATATTACAGAGCAGTCTCTTTTAGCTCATACTGCGATTCGTGAGGCTGAGGTGGCAGTCAATACTATTCTTGGCAAGAAAGACGCAATGAGTTATAAGGCTATTCCAGGTGTCATTTATACTTCGCCCGAAGTGGCTGGTGTGGGTATGACCGCCGAAGCTATGGATTCGAAAGGATTGAAATATAGAGAACTGCAATTGCCATTGGCTTATGCTGGACGCTTCATGGTCGAAAATGAAACGGGCGGTGGAGTTGCAAAAATAGTAGTGAACGATCAAGATGTAGTTGTGGGTTGCCATATAATTGGAAGTCCAGCTTCGGAAATTATTGTAGTTGCTGGCATAGCAGTGGAAAAAGAATTTACACTAGATGAGTTTAAGAAAATAGTTTTTCCGCATCCTACTGTGGGAGAAATATTACATGATGTGATGTTTTCTTAAAATGACGAGATAGGAAAATGCAAAAGGCGAGAAGAAATTTTCTCGCCTTTTGTGTTTTATTTCTGATTCCTAGGATCTGATCCCCACATCAATTTATTGCGCAATGTTTTATAGAAAGTTTGACCTTCTCTCTTTACCACTTTTAGAGCATGTGGAGCCTTCTTTATTTTGAATTTTACATCAGTCGATAATACGGTCGAAAC
>JASLEN010000103.1 GCA_030151105.1 Dysgonomonas sp. | reverse complement strand
GTGCAGCTTGGTACTTGTTCGATATTTCCTTATTCTCTTGTTTCAGTCTTTCGTTTGCTCTATTCAACGAGTCTATTTGAACAATGTAAGAGCGAAGTATCTTTCTAAGGCTCGACAACTCATTGTTCAGCCTTGCTATTTCCTGTTTGTTTGTCGCTTTTACAGTCTTTAGTTCATCTAGTAAATTTTGGACTTTGGTTTGTTCACTAGTTAGTCTGTCAAGGAGAGAATCGTTCTTGATATTCATCTTGAAACCTTCGTATTGCATCGTTAGGTTTTCGTACTCGTCCTCTAATTGTTGTTTCGAAAGCACTATCTCTTGATTCAGATCAGCATTCTCACTACTCTTGTCAAATAGTAGGTATCCAATTATAGCCATAGCCACCACAAGTGCTATGATGATGCCTACAAGTATCTTTATGTTGTTCTTTTCTTTCGGTTCGTTACTCATAATATAAATAAGTAAAGTAAAATTTTAGTTGTCGTTAAAGATTTTCGTTGTCCAATCAACTTACAAATATATAAATATTTAGTCACAAAGTGTAACAGGTATATTTTGTTTGTCATTTTTTAATATTTGCGTGGACATTTGGAGCGGGAAATGTTCGTTTTTTTGTAATTTAGCACGTACATTTGTTAGGGATAAGATGATGCTTTTGTCATTGTCTTTATGGATGCACTTGGAAGAACATTATAATTAATAACATATAAAATATTAAGACATGTCAAAAGTAACAGTCGTAGGAGCAGGAAATGTAGGAGCTACATGTGCTAACGTTTTAGCTATAAATCATGTGGCTAATGAAGTAGTAATGCTTGACGTAAAAGAAGGTGTAGCAGAGGGAAAAGCTATGGATATGAATCAAACAGCACAACTGCTAAAGTTTGATACTCGTATCATCGGAGTAACTAATGATTACAAAGCTACAGCAAACTCAGATGTAGTAGTTATTACTTCTGGTATCCCTCGTAAACCAGGCATGACTCGTGAAGAACTAATCGGAGTGAATGCTGGTATTGTGAAACAAGTGTCAGAGAATATTTTGAAATATTCACCAAATGCAATTCTTGTTATTGTTTCTAATCCTATGGATACAATGACTTATCTATCTGCTAAAACTACTGGACTTCCTAAAAATAAAGTAATAGGAATGGGTGGAGCATTAGATAGTTCTCGTTTCAAATATTTCTTAAGCCAAGCTTTAGGATGCAACGCAAACGAAGTAGAAGGAATGGTTATTGGTGGACATGGTGATACTACAATGATTCCTGTAACTCGTCTTGCTACTTTCAAAGGTATTCCAGTATCTGAACTTTTGACGAAAGAAGCATTAGAGAAAGTTGCAGCTGACACAATGGTTGGTGGCGCTACTCTAACAGGGCTTCTTGGAACTTCGGCTTGGTATGCTCCAGGAGCAGCTGCAGCAGAGGTGGTAGAGTCTATTATCCGTGACCAAAAGAAAGTGATCCCTTGTGGAGTATATCTTGAGGGAGAATATGGCGAGTCAGATATCTGTATTGGAGTTCCTGTAGTGTTAGGTAAAGATGGATGGGAAAAAATCATCGATCTGAAACTTACAGCAGATGAAAAAGCTCAATTCAAAGCTTCAGCAGATGCGGTACGCAAAACAAACTCAGTGTTATAATCAATTACTGAGGAGCATAAATACAAAAGAGGATATGTCTTAATTGATATATCCTTTTTTTTATAAAAAAAATTATAAGCTATGACACTAGACGAATACAGACAAAAATACACAGATGAAGATCCCGTAGGTTGGGATTGTATAACGGCAGAACTAGAAAAAATATATAGTGGCGAAGCTAGGCATTATGCGCCAGAATTGCCAGCAATGCTTGGTGGTGACGAATATTTGGATGGAGTAAGTATATATGATTCGGAGAAAGGAACTCGTCATAAGCATCTTGTGAGTTATGGTATGTCTTCATTATACTATAACGAGGATTGTTTAGAGCATGAGTATAGCAAATGGGGATTTGAATTCACTTTTCGGCTGAAGTGTGATGAAGGTGAAGGCGATCCAACTTGGGCTGTAAACTTAATGCAGAATTTAGCTCGCTATGTGAATCAAACAGAAAATTGGTTTGAGGTAAATCATTGTATGCCTACAAATAGTCCTATAAGGGCGGATAGTGATACCAATCTAGTCGCAATTGTTTTCACTCTCGATCCTGAATTGAGAGAAATAGATACACCTCATGGTAAGCTTACCTTTTTGCAGATGGTAGGAATCACTAGCGAAGAGTTGGAAGACTTAAGGAGTAGTGAAGATAGGATGGGAGCTGTGGGAAAACTGGTAGATGAATTGCGCAAAGATAATCCATTATTAATTACAGAACTGACTCGTAAATAGTGTTCGGGTGTGAATTAAAAGCCGATTTTTGTTTAACTAGTTGTTAAACAAAAAGCAAATGAGTTGTTAAAAAACTAAACATTCTGGAATATAATGTATATACTTGCACAAATTATAAATCAAACTAAAGGTATGATAACAAGGTTTTGTAGCTTTTTTATAATAGTATTTGCATCAGTTGCGTTATTCTCATGTTCTGAAAAAGAAGTAGATTATGAGGTTAGTCCAGATATGCTTATATCTGTGAGAACTAACTTTCTAGAAGTTGAAATAAATGGAGAAGTTGCTAACAAAGATAAGTTAGTGAAAGAGATAGAGGAGAAATTAAAGTCTAAAATCTGTTTCTTTGATGGAGATGCTTATGAAATGAAATTGGGTGAAGAGCATATAATTGACCTTTATGAAAGTTTGGAAGATTACCATGCTGGTAATTTGAAAATATCGGGAACATATTTGTTTGATCCTAATGATATGTATGTAACTTTCACCTTCGAAGAAGAAGTGAAACTATATAGAATAGAGGGTTACTTTGGCAATGGATTCTATAATCACTTTATGCGCCAAGAGGGTGGAGGAAAACACCATGTGGTAGCAGGACGCCAAGTGTTTAGTTTGTGTGCTGATTATACCGAAGAGTTTAAAGAAGATTATCCCAATCTTGATTTTACAGCAGTTATCAAAACAGATATGATTACAGCTAGAGCGTTAGAAACAGTAAAGATTAAATAAAATCTATAAGTCGAATAAATAAAAAGCCTGAAGAAATTTCTTCTGGCTTTTTATTTATTGTCAAGTGATTATTCTTGTTTTAGAATGTCCACTCTTTGCTCGTTTTGGCATTCTGAGTTTTCTTAGTCGCCGCATTAGCAGGAGTGTTTGTTTGCCCAGTTCCATTGTAATATTGTAGAGCTTCAGGCAAATATTTTCTAATCTCACTTACACGAGTATCATCTGAAGGGTGAGTGCTCATCCATTCAGGATTTCCACCTCCACCTCCGCTCGACATTCTTATCCAAAAGTCTGCTGCCTTACTTGGGTCGTATCCAGCCATTGCCATGAATATAATACCTAGTCTGTCGGCTTCTAGCTCATGGTTTCTTGAATATTTCAACATCGCTGTCTGCGTTCCAAGTCCATAAACCATTGCTGTAGCC
>JASLEN010000062.1 GCA_030151105.1 Dysgonomonas sp. | reverse complement strand
TGTTTTTATCAAATGGACGAGATGCTTTGGTTGGTTCTGTTATGTTTGTTGAAAAAGCATTCAAACCATCAAAACTACCTACCGAAAACGGGTTGACTTCCTGAGCTCCACCACAAAGGATGCAGTCTTGCATACCACTTTTGATCAAGTAGTAGCCTAAGCCAATGGCATGCGAGCCGCTTGCACAGGCACTTGAGACTGTAAAATTAACTCCTCTCAGCTTGAAGATGACAGAAAGGTTCATGGTAACAGTAGAGTTCATCGACTGGAAAACCGATCCCGAACCCACAAGCATAGTATTCTTTTTCTCTCGAATGATGTCAGCCGCTTGCACCACAGGCTGAGCGCTACTATCATTTCCATATAGGATTCCTACTTCGTTGTTTTTTAAGAATTCTTCGTCTATTCCCGCATTTTGGAATGCTTCTAGCGTTGCCACATAGGCATACTCTCCTTGCTCGGGCAAGAAGTTGCGTTGCTTTCTATCTAATAGTTTTTTTATTTCTACACGTTCTACGATACCTGTAAGAGGCGAAAGGAATCCAAGTTCTTGACGTGCAGGGTCTATACCTATGCCCGAACGTCCTTCGTATAGGGAATCTTTTACCTCATCAAGATTTTTACCAATGCAGGAATAAATACCCATTCCTGTTATTACTACTCTTCTCATATTTCTAAAAATCTATTAGGTATATAAACCTCCATTTACTGATATGACTTCTCCTGTGACGTATGATGCAGCTTTGGATGCTAAGAAACCAACCACAGCAGATACTTCTTCGGGTTTGCCGAATCGTCCTACGGGTATTAATTGTTTAAGCATATTTTCGTCCAATCCTTCTGTCATATCTGTTTGAATAAAGCCAGGTGCTACTGCATTTACAGTAACATTACGAGGTCCTACTTCTGCCGACAGAGCTTTGGTAGCTGCTATGAGCCCACCTTTTGCAGCTGAATAGTTTACCTGTCCTTTCATACCTTTGATACCTGACAAAGATACTATATTTATGATTCTGCCAAATCGCTTCACTAGCATGTTCTTAAGCAAGTATTGCGTAGTGAAAAAGAATCCATCAAGACTTACATCTAGTACGCTATTCCACTCTGGTTGGGTCATCCAAATCATGAGATTGTCTTTGGCAAAACCAGCATTATTAACCAATACTTCGATGTATTCGCCTTTGTGATTGGCGTGCCAAGTGTCTAGTGATGATTTTACTTCTTCAGTGTTAGTAACATCATATTTGAACAACTCACCATCAGATCCAGCTTTCCTTACCTCATCAAGTGTGATCAAAGCTTCTTCGTGGCTCGAGTTATAGTTGATAAGTATATAGTAGCCCATTTGAGCTAGTTGTATGCTAGATGCTCTGCCAATACCTTTGCTGGCTCCTGTTACTAATGCGTATTTCATAAGATCATGAATAATATTTGCTGCAAATATAGGAAGGAATATTGCGGACTACGATATAATTAGTTATCAAATGTCTCAATTTCCTTTTCTTTCATATAGTTAATTAGTTTTGCTATCTCCTTATATTTAGGTTCGTCTATGATAAATGCTGGTGAAATATCAGCCAGTTCTCTAACAACCTTAGCTGTGTGAGGAGAAAGCTTAGACTCTAATTTCAAGTAATCTATTGCTTGTACAATAGTCATGAAGAGAATGGATAGCACCTGATATGAGTTCTCAATAACTGTCTTTGTCAATAGCGCCGAATTTGTTCCCATACTCACAATGTCTTGATTGTCATTGTTATTTGGGATACTATGCACATACATGGGGTTAGATAGTGTTTGACACTCGGCAGTAGTAGATGTTGCTGTAAACTGAGTGGCTTGCATTCCGTAATTTAGTCCCAGAACTCCTTGATTAACAAAAGGAGGCAATAGCTCATTGATACGATCATGCAAGAGATAGTTCAGCTGTCGCTCCGAAAGCATTGTTAGCTTTGTGATTGCTATTTTTAGCTTATCCATTTCGAAAGAAATATAATCGCCATGAAAATTTCCTCCGTGATATACATTTTTACTTTCTGCATCTATTATTGGGTTGTCGCAAGCTGAGTTCAACTCATCTTCTAAAACTTTATGAGTGTTTTCTAGTGTGTCATAAACAGGACCTAGAACCTGAGGAACACAGCGTAGCGAATAATAGGGTTGTAGCTTATGTTCAAAGATAGTTTCTTTATTTTCTCCATCATACAAGTGAATTGCCCTTTTACGTAGGCATTGACTATCCTTGCTCCAGTGGCGCATGAGTTTTGCAATCTCTTTTTGCCCTGTATGTTGCTTGGCGTTATTTAATTCCTCAGACATCAAATCATCGTATGACGATACAATTTCGTTGACTAATACAGATCCTACTACTGACCAATGTAAAATGCGTCGAGCATAAATCAAATTTACAATCCCTATTCCAGTCATTACAGAAGTTCCATTGCAAATGGATAGCCCTTCTCTGATATACATTTTTAGAGGTTTCAATCCTGCGGTTTGCAGTACCTCTTCGGTGTTTCTCAGTTCTCCTTGATAGAAGACTTCGCCTTCACCGATTAGCGTTAGGGCAATGTGTGCCAATTGAACTAAATCTCCACTTGCTCCCACACTTCCATGCTCGGGTACAAAAGGATAAATTCCTTTATTAATAAAATCAGCAAGAATTTTTACTAAATCGGGATGAATACCAGACTTGCCTTGTAAGAGGTTATTAAGTCTGACAATCATGGCAGAGCGCACCAAAAGCTCATCAAGAGGTTTGCTCGCTCCTACCGAGTGACTACGTATGATGTTGTATTGTAATTCATTAAGTTTATCGTCACTTACTCGGAATCTAGCCATGGGACCAAAGCCAGTGTTGATACCATAAATCACTTTGTCTTTCGAAAAGTCTAGAAGAAAGTCATAGCTTTTTTGAACAGTCGCTAATGCGTCTGGCGAAAGAGTGAAATTTTGTTCCTTGAATAATATTGAATAGACAGATTCAATACTTAGTCTGTTAGTCATAGTTTCGATTTAATCTTGCTTTTGTTCTTAAATATGACTGCAAAGTTATGTAATTCTGCTTTCATAACAAACGTTAAGTAACATAAACTATCTTTAAACCGCTTCTTCTGCAAGGCTAGAAGCTGGAAAAAGGTGAACTTAATAAAACTTAATTTTTTATTCTATAAAGTGTAATTATTTACATTTGATTTTCTGATAGCTAAGCAAATTAATATATGACATCTAACATCAAGACTATTCTTATAATTCTAGGATTTGTATTATCCATTCAAACCTTTGCACAAAACTTTTCGGGTAAAATAGTAGATACTGAACAGCAGCCAATAATAGGAAGTACAATACTTATCAAAGAACTGAACCAAGGTATTGTTTGTGATGAAGGTGGAAAGTTCCAAGTCACTCTTCCTCTCGGAAACTATAATGTAGAATATCGCTGTATTGGATATGAGAGCCATGTGGAAAAAGTTAGTTTCAATAAAGGAGATAAACTTGTAAGAAACATTGTCTTGAAAGAGAAACCTGTAGCCTTACAAGAAATTATTGTCTCCAAAGGGCAAGAAGACCCAGCCTATGCCATTATGAGACAAGCTATCAAGAAGGCTCCTTATTATCAAAATGTAGTGAAAGAATATGAGACTGAAAGTTATATTAAGGGAAATATGGAACTCACGAAAGTGAGCAAAATTGTGGATAGACTTTCCAAAACAGAGGGAGTTAAGATGTCAGACTTCAAGGATAATAACTTTGTACAAGAGTCGCATAGTGTGATACGCTTTACTGCTCCAGAAACGTATGAACAGCAAGTGAAGGCTTTCTCGAGTAGTATTCCCGACAATCTTGATCCTCATGATGCTATGCGTTTGAGTACGAGTTCTCTTTATTTGCCTCAGTTCTCTGGGCTGATTTCACCTCTTCATCCCAAGTCTTTTTCTTATTACAACTTCAGATATGAGGGATATACAGAAGAGGGCAAGTCGATGATTAATAAAATCAAAATTATACCCAAAGTAAAAGACCCTGAGTTGATGGAAGGCTATCTCTACATTGCTGAAAATAGTTGGGATATAAGACATGCTGATTTAATCAGCCATTTTATGGGAGTGGAGCAGCATTTCGTAATCAACTATGATGAGATGAAAGATGGGATTTATCTTCCAACAACTTTTAGCAACAAGGTTTCTGTAAGTATGATGGGAGTGGAAGGAGGCTTCAACTATTATGCCTCTACTAAATATCTGAGCATTATTGTCAATGATTCTATTTTAGAAAATAAAGTCAAAAAGAATAAAGAGAAAAAAAGCTTGGAGGTAAAGTGGAACGGCAAGTATCAGGTGAAAACAGACTCTCTGGCTACTAAACAAGATTCTACCTATTGGCTCAACGTGAGAAGTATCCCGTTGAGCGATTCGGAACTGCAAAGCTATGTGGTAAAGGATTCGATACAACAATATGTAGATTCGGTACGTAAAGAACATACGGATGCTGGCTTTGATTTTTCAGATTTGCTGACAGGCGGACAACTGGGAGGGGATTCTACAAAATTCACATTCAAATATGGTGGACTGTTGGGTGGCTTGCGTGACTATAATTTTGTAGATGGCTTTGGCTTGGGACAAAAATTGGAGGTTTCTACTAGAATACATCAGAATAATAAATTGACATTGGGGGCAGAAGCCTATTATACAACAGCTCGTGAGGCTATGGCTTGGAATGCAAATCTGCAACTCGACTATGCTCCTATGCAACTTGGAAAATTGAATGTGAGAGTGGGAGATACGTCTTCAGATTTTAATGAGGATGGAGTAAGTAAGTTTGATAATGCTATCAATTCGCTGGTGTATGGGCGAAATAGGTCAATGCTCTATAGGAATAAATTTGCTGAGGTGAGCAATACAATTTCTGTAATCAATGGTCTCGAATTGGGGACACAATTGAAAATGGCAGAGCGTTCTCCTCTTAAAAACAATACGCATTATAGCTTCTTTGGAGCACGGAGAAAGTCTCGGGAAAATATTTTCAATCCTCATAATGGAGACTTGTTGTCGTATGGCATCTCCCTAAAGTATAATCCTGAGATATATTATCGTATCCGTAATGGTAAAAAACAATATCTGCATTCTAAATATCCGACATTGATGTTGAACTACTCTGAGGGCTTTTCTTCTATCAAGTCAGATAATGCACATTTTAGAATGCTTGAAGGGGGAGTAAAGCAGGTTGTGAAAACAGATTTGTTTAGCACTTTAGATTATCAAGTGTCTGGAGGAGGTTTTCTAGGAAGTAAAACCAAAATGAATTTTGCTGATTTCAAGCATTTCAACACTGCGGATGATTTGTGGTTGACATCCAAATCTCCATTCTCTTCTTTTATGTTGTTGGATGCCTATAGAGCATCTACGAATGAGTATTGGTTTTCGACTCAGGTCAACTATGACAGCAAATATATTCTTCTCAAACGGTTACCTTTCTTGCAAGGGAAAATGTTTAATGAGTCGCTACACCTCAAGTATCTATATACTCCGAATTTGAAAAATTACACAGAAGTGGGCTACTCTATAAATTTGTTTAGGTCTCTTTCGGTAGGAGTAAATGCCGCATTCCTAAAGTTTAAATACGATGCCGTTGGCTTCAAGTTGTCCTATAACTTAGGGTTGATGAAATAGGAAAATAAAAAAATCTCTTCAAACTTAAACTTGTTTGAAGAGATTTTTCTTTAGATGTTCTTTGGTTTTATTTAGCTACATCTTTCAATTTCACTTTCACAATAGATCCGCTACCCGAAGTGATGATTACGCGAACATCGCTAGCTACATCTTTCTTCAATGGATAGATCGTAATTTCGTCACTGTCTTTTTGTGCTCCGCTAAATGCAGTAATAAACTGTCCACCTCCACTAGATACTTGAACCTCGAAGCTTGAACCTTCTTCTACATCTTTCCAGATTAGTCCAATTTCAGCAGGTTTTGCACCATCTTTCATTCTGAAGGTAAGATCATCACCTCTTTTGCCAGACCACTTTACAGGAAATTCATCTCCTGAGTTAGCAACAGTGCTAGCACTAGATGAAGTGTTTTGACCTTTATTTTGAGTGAGATAATCTTTAAAATCGACTACATTTAGAATTTCTTTCAAACGAATATCTTCCGAAGATGCACCTATCATTAATCTGAATTCACCTGGCTCCACCACCCAATGATTGTCTGCATTGAGTAGTTGCAAATCTCTTGGATAGACTTTGAATTTCACTTCTTTAGTTTCGCCAGCTTTGATATGTACTCGTTCAAAGCCAATCAAGTTTTTCTCGTATGTTGTCACAGAGCTAATCACATCTCTTACATAAAGCTGTACTACCTCATCTCCATCATATTTTCCTGTGTTTTTGATTTTACAAGTTACCTCAACTTCCATTTTGTCAGTAATCAACTCAGGAGTAACTTTCATGTCTGAGTACTCAAATGTAGTATAGCTCAATCCATATCCAAAGTTATACAGAGCCCCATTCACACGGCTCATGTTTCCTTCTAGTCCTACATTTCTACCACCATCTACTTGCGAGAATGGTTTAGCTGGGAAGTTGAAAGGAATCTGTCCTACTGATTTGGGAACAGTTACTGTCAATTTTCCACCAGGATTGTAGTCACCAAACAATACATCGGCAATTGCTGTACCTCCTTGCGAACCAGGATACCATGCTTCCAGAATAGCAGGTACATATTTGTCTGCCCAGTTGATAGAGTTTGGACGTCCATGAATTAGCACCAAAATTACAGGTGTTCCTGTTTCATAAACAGCTTGTAAGAGTTCTAGTTGATGACCAGGAAGATCTAGACTAGAGCGAGATTTGTTTTCGCCACAAGTTCTGTTGTTTCCTCCAAGAACTACAACAGCTACATCACTCTTCTTTGCATTTTCTACAGCCTTCGCTATTTCTGTTTCCTCTTCTTTTGTCAGAGGGAAGCGCATAAGCTCCGATTCTGGCCAGTTAGGATCTACAACATCACTACCTTTGGTGTATAAGACTTCTATGTCCTTACCTACTTTATTTTTTATTCCGTCCAAAACAGAAACCACATCTACAGCCAATGGACCATAGTGAGTCAAGGCATAAGCTGCGTCATTGGCATTAGGTCCTGTAACACTAATGGTTTTGATTTTGTCTTTTGACAATGGCAATGTATTGTCTTTGTTTTTCAAAAGCACTAAACTTTCACGAGATGCTTGCAATGCAATTTCCTGATTTTCAAGAGAGTTTACTTCTACATCAGCAGCTTTCAAATCCTCTTGATAAGGAGTATCGAACAATCCTACAATGAATTTGACACGCAGAATATCTCTCACTCTCTCGTCAATGGTTTCCATACTGATAGCTCCCTCTTTCACCAATTCACGAAGTGGCAATACATAAGAATCTGGTGAACGGAAAGTACAACGTACATTCAAGCCAGCCTCCACTGATTGACGTACAGATTCTTTCATATCCTTAGCCGTATTGTGCTTTGAATATAGATACTCTACAGCATCACTATCTGAAACTACATAGCCTCTGAATCCAAAATCTTTTCTCAAACGCTCCATCAACCAATAGTAACTACTTTGGATAGGGAATCCATCGTAATCATTATATGAGCTCATCACTCCAAGCATATCTGCCTCTTTGATTACCCTTTTCCAAGGATAGACATGAAGATATTCTACCTCACGAGGTGACATTTGTGGATCTACACGAGCCATCCCCTCACGTCCTCCTTTATTATTACTATATGCTATAAAGTGTTTCCCTGTTGCTGCTACTTGATAGTCAGTTTGCAGACCTTTTGTCATTTCCACACCTAGTTCTGCCACAAGATATGGGCTCTCTCCATAAACTTCCTCGTAACGTCCCCAACGCTGGTCACGTCCCACGTCAAGGATAGGTGCATATACATTTGTATATCCAAGAAGCCTTCCTTCACGACCAGTTATGTAACCGACTTTTTTCACTAAATCTCTGTTCCAAGTATGTCCTAGTCCTAGTTGAGTAGGGAAATTAGTTGCGATGTAGCTTTCCACACCACGTATTCCCTCATTTGTGAAATCTACAGGGATACCCAAACGAGTTTCTTCGATGAAGAAACGTTGCACCTCGTTCAATGCCCAAGCATGACGGGATGCTGGCCATACAAAAGGATTGTCAGAAGGTGGAAGCCCCCATTGTTGGAAGCCGTTGAGGTGTTCGTCAATTGCTCCCATCCCATCTTTCCAAAGTTTATTCTTCCATTCAGGATTTGGTAGATCGTCTTGCAATACTCTTTTGTAACCATAGAGTGTAACCATTTGATTGGTTTTTTCCTCCAGATTCATTTGATTCAGCAAGTCTTCAATTCTGTCTTCAAGTTTGGCATTGGGATCTTCATAGACATCCATCTTGCCATTTTTATTGAAGTCTATCCACCCTTTTTTGTAGATGTCATTCTTTGGAATTTTATACTTAATTAAATCTTTTGCAGGCGGGATTCTCGGATCCTGATCCTGCTTTTGTGCTAGAAGTATTGAACTAGCAAACACTAATAAAGAAAGTAATGTATATCTCATTGCTTAAACTTTTATTTGTATGTTATT